>JAAAPH010000473.1 GCA_009908415.1 Bacteroidota bacterium | reverse complement strand
TTTGCGCGCCGGCCCCAAGGCGTTCGGGCTCGACATCGGACTCCCCATCGCCGTGCGCGGCGGCGTCAAGTTTCCCGTCGGCGACTTCCCCATCGATGCCGAGATCATCCCTCTCAGCGAGGGGCAGCGGGATTGGGAGCTGCTCGTCGAACTGGGCTACAGCCTGCATCCCCTTCCGATGTACGTGATGGGATGGGCAGGCTATCGCTGGCGGACGTTCAACGACCGGATCGACCGCAAGCCGGGGGATGAGCGGCTCCTCCATGCCGCGGCGGGCGGCTCGCTGGGCGCCTTTACGTGGAAGCTGGCTGTGGATGGGCTCTTCGGCACGCCGCCGGTGCGCCGGCTCCCGTCCACCGGGTTGGAGATCGAGCTGGAGCGCAACACGCGCCGCCTCGTGCAGTTGCTGCCGACCGTCGGATGGACGATCGGGCCCGGCGCGGTGGAACTGGGCGCGCGCATCCCCGTCGATGGGCGCAACCTGCCGGCGGGCCCCGCGCTCACGCTCGGCTATTTCGTCAACTGGAACGAGCCGCTGTGGGAATAGCGAATGGTGAATGGTAAGTAGCGAGTGGCGTCGTCGAAGGGGCAAACGTTCCCACCGGCACCCGTTCGTCCTTCCACACCGTTCCCGGTCTCTCCGATTCCTCGTTTCCCCGATTCCTCGCCTCTCCGACGCATCTACGCCTCCGAACGCCCACGCTTTTCCAACCGGGTTGCCATCGGCGCAGGTTGCGGCTTACCTTGGAAGAGCCACCGACTGCACCACCAACCCGCGCTACCATGAGCCACTGGAAAGGACTGGACATCGAAACGGAGGGCACCGGCATCTCGGAGCCGCTGAGCGATCAGGTGAATCTGCTCGGGGCGATGCTGGGCGAAGTCGTCAAGGAGCAGATGGGGGAGGACATGCTGGAGCTCGTCGAGACGCTCCGCCTGCAGTGCAAGCGGGCCGAGCAGAACGACGAGCCGGCGCTGCGCGACGCAGCGGCCGAGGCGATTGCGTCGCTGGAGCACCGCCAGGTGGTGCAGCTGCTGCACATCTACACCACGTTCTTCCACCTCGTCAACAAAGCGGAGCAGCGCGAGATCATCCGCATCAACCGGAAGCGCGCACGGGCCGCCGGCGGCGAAGGGCTTCCCTTGGGCGAGCAGACGGACCGGACCACGCCCCGGCCGGAATCTATTGACGCCATGGTGGCCGGGCTCAAGGCGCAAGGCTACACGCTCGACGAGGTGGTTGCCCTGCTCAGCGAGCTCGACATCCAGCCGACCCTCACGGCGCATCCCACCGAGGCGCGGCGCCAGACCATCTTCCGCAAGCAGCAGCGCATTGCCGGGTGCCTGGCCGACCTGCAGGATGCCGATGCCACGCCCGACGAGCAGGAAGAAGCGCTCGACGAGCTGTACGCGCTCATCCACATGCTGCTGGCCACCGAAGAGGTGCGCGCCGAGCGGCCCACGGTGAAGGACGAGGTGGAGCAAGGGCACTACTTTATGTTCGGCTCCATCTGGGACACAATTCCCAAGATCCACCAGGACGTACAGCAAGCGCTGCGTCATCACTACGACACGACGGCGGATGTAGACGCTTTTCTTCGGTACCGGTCATGGATTGGGAGCGACCGGGACGGCAACCCTAACGTGACGGCCGATGTGACGCGCTGGACCTACGCGAAGCAGCGCCGCACGACGCTGCAGCGCTACATCGAAGAGATCCGCGCACTGCGCGACGACCTCAGCATTTCGCGCGGCCAGGCCTCCATTCCCGAGGCACTGCTTGCCTCCATGCGCGCCGACGCGGACGACCTCGACCTCGACGCGTCCGTCCAGCGCCGGTATCGCAACGAACCGTACCGGCTCAAGCTCTGCTTCATCGAGGCGCGCCTGCAGCGCGTGCTCGACGGCACCGACGCGGACCACCTGGGCGAGGAGCCGCCGGACTATGACCGCGCCGCCTTCCAGGAGGACCTGGAGCTCGTCGTGGACTGTCTCCGGCGCAGCGGCTTCGAGGAAATGGTGCATACGGGGCGACTCCATCGGCTGCGCGTGCTGGTACGGACGTTCGGCTTTCACATGGCCGCGCTCGACATCCGGCAGCACAGCGGCGTGCTCGAAGACGCGCTCGCCGTGCTCCTCCGGCGCGCCGACGTCACCGACGAGTACGCCGCGCTCGATGAGGACGCCAAGCTGGAGGTGCTGCAGGCCGAGCTCCAAAACCCGCGCCCGCTCGTATCGGACGCCGCGGCCCTGCCCGAGCCGGCGGCGCAGGTGATGAGCACCTTCCGGGTCATCCGCGACATCCTTCGCGAGGATCCGGCAGCGATGGGCAGCTTCATCGTGAGCATGACGCACTCGGTGAGCGACCTGTTGGAGCCTATGCTGCTGGCGCAGGAGGCCGGCATTGGGCAGGTCGATGACAGCGGCTTCCGGTGCCCGCTCGACTTCGTGCCTCTGTTCGAGACCATCGAGGATCTCGGCGCAGCGCACGAGCGCATGCAAGCCCTGTATACGCATCCGGTGTATGCCTATCACCTGAGCGCCCGCGACGGCTTTCAGGAAATCATGCTGGGCTACTCGGACAGCAACAAGGACGGCGGCTACTGGATGGCCAACTGGGCGCTCCACAAGTCAATCGACCGACTCGGACGGGTGAGCGCGGCGCACGACGTGGACGTGCGGCTCTTTCACGGTCGGGGCGGGACCGTTGGGCGCGGCGGCGGGCGCACCTACCAGGCCATCCGCACGATGCCCCAATCGGTGCACAACGGGCGCATCCGGTTCACGGAGCAGGGCGAGATCATCACGTTTCGGTACGCCCTGCCGCAGGTGGCGCGCCGCCATCTGGAGCAGGTGGTGAGCGCCGTGGCTACGTCGACGGCGGGCGCCAAGGCCGCTTCCACCGAATCCGACGGTGCGCAGCGCAACGGCGTCACGCGCCACCCGATCGATTCGGCGCCGGCGGAGCTCATCGACACCATCGCCGAGGTCGGTATGAAGACGTATCGCGCCCTCATCGACGATCCGGACTGGTGGCCGTGGTACACCGAGGTGACGCCCATCGAGCAGATCAGCCGCCTGCCCATTGCGTCGCGCCCGGTGTCGCGGGCGGGCGACGAGGTGGACTTCGAGAGCCTGCGGGCTATCCCCTGGGTGTTTGCCTGGACGCAGGCGCGCTACATCGTGCCCGGCTGGTACGGCACCGGCCACGCGCTCGATGCCGTGCTGGACGCGCCGGACGCGCTGGAGCAGCTGCAGCGGCTGTACGCCGAGTGGCCGTTCTTCGAGGCGCTCATCGATAGCGCACAGCGCGAGATGGCCCGGGCCCGCTTCACGATTGCGCAGTACTACGACGACCTGGCGGAGGCGGCGCCGCGCTCGTTTCACGATCAGCTTGCAGACGATTACCGCCGGGCCGAGCAGGCCATCTTGAAGATTACCGGGCAAGAGGCCCTCTTCGAGAACAGCCCGGTGCTGAAAAAGTCCATCACCCTGCGCAATCCGTACACCGACGTGCTGAATCTTTTGCAGGTGCGGTTGCTGCGGCAGTACCGCACGGCGCCGGAGGTCGAGCAGGACCCACTTCGGAAGGCGCTTTTCGTCAGCCTCAACGGAATTGCAGCGGCCATGCAGAGCACGGGATAAGTGCGGGCCGTTGTCCGTTCCAGGATGAGGGGAAATCATCCAGATCCCCGTTCGTGTGCTGGAACAAGCGGTGCGGTTCCTGCCTTACTGACACGCTCCACTTCCACGCCCCCGTCCACGCATTGCACGGCGTATCCATGGACCACTCGCAGCCGGATCCGGACGCTCCTATGCCTTCCGTTATGCCCTACGAGGCCACGGCCTTTGGGCAGGCCGCCTCACGGCTCGGGACGCAGTACGAAGTTGGCGACAGCGTGCGCGTACTCTTTGCGGGCGGCACACGCGAAGCGCATCAGCAAGCGCTGGCCACCTTGGCCCAGTACACCGTCGAGAACGTCCACCAGTTCGCGCTGCCTGCGCTCGTGAAAGAGCGCCGCATGCAAACGCAGAGCAGCATTCGAAAGGCGTTCGATGCGGCCGCCGAGGAAGGGGCCCTGCTCTTCTTTGATCGCGTGGACATGCTGTTCGACTGGCACCATCCGGACTCGATGGGCGGCGAGGAGGAACCTACGTCCATCGAGTACTTTCTCCAGCGTGTGGCGGCGTACGGCGGCGTGGTCGCCCTTGCGCTCGAAGCGCCGGAGCACATTGAGGCGGCACGCTCGTACGGCCTGGACCTCATCGTCGACTTCAGCTGAGCCGCGCTGTTGCCTATCCCACCCTCATTCCATAACCCCGAACCATCATGCGTAGCAAAGGAGCCATTGCCCTGCTGGCCGTCGTGCTGATCGTCGGCTTTGCCGGCTGTGCGGGCTGCAACACGTACAACAGCCTCGTGGCCGCGGAGGAGCGCGTCGAAACGGCGTGGGCCAACGTCGAAACGCAGTACCAGCGCCGGGCGGATCTCATTCCTAACCTGGTGAGCACCGTGCAGGGAGCGGCCGACTTCGAGCAGGAGACGTTGCAGGCGGTCACGGACGCGCGGGCGAAGGCGACCTCCATCAACCTCGATGTGAGCGATCTCAACAGTCCCCAGCGCCTGCAGCAGTTCCAGCAGGCCCAGCAGCAGTTGAGCGGCGCGCTCGGGCGGCTGCTGGCCGTGTCGGAGAACTACCCCGAGCTGCGGGCCACCGAGGCCTTCCGCGACCTGCAGGCCCAACTCGAAGGCACAGAAAACCGTATCAATGTGGCACGGCGCGACTACAATGAATCCGTGCGGCAGTACAACACCACGATCCGCCAATTCCCGACGGTCATTGTGGCCAGCTTGGCCGGCTTCGATCGGCGGGCCCCGTTTGAGGCGGAAGCGGGCGCCGAAGAGGCGCCGGACGTCGACTTCAGCGGCAACTGATGCACGCGGGCGCAGCGTCCTCGTGCAGCGTCCCAACCCAATGCTGACTCGTCATGCAAACCGTACCACGTTGGATTGCAGGTCCCCTGCTGGGGCTCGCGGTATGGGCCGCAGCGGCCGGGCTCGTGGGCGCTCAGCAGATCGACGTCGTCCCGCCGCAGGATCGGCTCGTGAACGACCGGGCCGGCATGCTGTCGTCGACCGAGGTGCAGCGGCTGGAGCAGAAGCTCCGCGGCTACGCCGACACGACCTCGACCCAGATCGTGCTCGTGACGATTTCGAGCCTCGACGGAGCCCCGGCCTCGATGTATGCCACCGAGCTTGGCCGTGAATGGGGCGTGGGGCAGCAGGGGCAGGACAACGGCGTCGTCATCCTCGTCTCCGAGGGCGACCGCGAAGTGTTCATCGCCACGGGGTACGGATTGGAGGGCGCCATTCCCGACGCCATCGCAAGCCGCATCGTGCGCAACATCATCCGCCCGGCATTCCGGCAAGGCGACTTCTACGCTGGGCTCGACCGCGCCTCCGACGCGCTCATTCAGGCGGCCCGCGGCGAGTTCGAGGCCGCCGAGGCCCAGCCCCAGCACCGCGAGGATGGGAGCTTTGATTTTGCCTCTGGCTTCGTGATGCTCATCATCCTGTATTTCGTGATCAACGGCATCCGTCGCGGCCGAAAACGCGGCGGCGGAGGCGGCGGCACGACGTCGCGGCGCCACGGGGGCGGACCGTTCATCATCTGGGGCGGCGGCCATGGTGGCGGCTTCGGCGGCGGTGGAGGCTTCGGCGGTGGAGGCGGCGGTGGGTTTGGTGGCTTCGGCGGGGGCGGTTTCGGCGGCGGCGGCGCCGGCGGCAGCTGGTGATGCGACGGTCGAATGACGGCCCCCGACGTCCGAATAGTGTAAGCAGCGCGCAGGAACCACTCGCAATTCGTCACTCGCCAATCGAAAACCGAACGATGGACCGGCTCGACCAACTGCTCCAATTCCACGAAGACGATCCGGACGATGCGTTTACGCGGTTTGCGCTCGCGCAAGAATACCTGAACCGAGGAGAGACCGAGAAGGCGCTGGCGTTCTTCGAAGAGCTCGTCGATACCGATCCGGAGTACGTCGGCACGTACTATCATCTGGGTAAGCTGTACGAGCGGCTCGACCGCACCGACGACGCCATTGAAACGTACGAGCAGGGCGTGGAGGTGGCGCGGGAGCAACGCGCCCAGAAGGACCTCTCCGAACTCCAAGACGCGCTGCTGGCGGCCAAAGGCGTGGGTTTTGATGACTGACAGGAGAAACGGGCCCAGGCGAACGTAGAAGCCGTACGGGTTCACGTTCAATAGGCCACGGGACGCATGTACATCCTCAGGGGACTGACGATACTTGCGCTGTGTGCGCTCCTCGCCGCAGGCCCTGCCCGCGGGCAGGAGGCGGCGCAACCGCCAACGACGTACGTCGTGAAGTCGGGGGACACGCTGTATAGCATCGCGCAACGCTTTGGGGTGTCGGTCGAGCGGCTGCAGCGCCTGAATGACCTATCCGGGACCACCATCGAGGTGGGGCAGACGCTCGTGGTGCGCCCGCCTCGCCCTCCGGCCCCCACCGACACGAGTACGGCCGACGCCCCCAGGGTCGACACCACGACCACCGACACGGCGGCCACGTCTGCACGTCCTGCCCCGTCGCCGCGGGCGGCACAGCCGTCGATCGAGGCGTTCGGTACGGTTGTGCCGGCCACTCAGACGCTGATCGATGAGCCCATCAACCGGTTGGAGCACGGCGCGTACGTCGTTCGGCCCGGCGACACGTTTTACAGCGTGGCGGCCCGTTTCGGCACGACGGGCGACTCGCTCTTCACCCTGAATGGCCGGCGCACTGATCCGCTGCCGCCCGGCCGCGTGCTTCGGCTGCCCCCGCGCTTCGCGTTGCCCGCGCACACGGTGCAGCCCAGCGATTCGACCCTCTACGTCGTCGCGGCGGCGTATGGCGTCAGCGTGCGCGCGCTCCAACGAGTCAACGACCTCGACGGCACGACCGTGGCGCCCGGCACCCGGCTGCGCATCCCCGGGCGCACGGCCCCCGAGCCGGCTCCGCCGGGGGCGCTGTCCCCTCCCGACGCCCGCGGTCCGGTCGCGCGCTATCCCGCTCCGTTCGAGGGGCGCCTGACCGCGAGCGGGGCCCGCTACGATCCCGATCAACTCGTCGTCAGCCATCCCGAGTTGCCTTTCGGCCACGTCGTGCTCCTGACGAACGCGGCGGCCGGCCGCAGCACGTTTGCGCGCGTCGTCGATCGGGGTCCGATCGATGAGGGTATGCTCGTTGACGTGTCGGCGGCGGTGGCCGAACGGCTCGGCCTGTCGGCGGGCAGTAACCAGCCGGTGGCCTTGCGCGTTGTACGGTAAACCGCACCGCGGAGTCGAAAAGACGGAGCGGCAGGGATGAGAACAGCTGCCTCCTCATCGTCTCGCCGGTCCTTCGTCTCCATGCTTCATTCCGCTCAACCCTGTCATGGACTGGTCCACCTACCATCGCGTCACCCGGACGGCGACGTACGGGTTTCTGAGCGCCCTGCCGCTCCTCGTGCTCTACGAGGTGATGATTATCGCCGTCAACGAGAGTCGCATCGGGCAGGTGCGGGTGGGGGCGGAGGTGTGGCTCAAGAGCCTACTCGCCCTGGTGGGCGGCACCGGCTTCATCGTCCTCGGCCTCGTCCTGATCGTCGTGGGCAGTGTCATCTTCATCTACGAACGGAACGAGCACATTCCCATCCGGGCCCGCTATTTGGCTTGG
>JAAAPH010000001.1 GCA_009908415.1 Bacteroidota bacterium | reverse complement strand
CCGGTACAAGAACGTGCCGCACCTCGTGCGCATCTTCCGGATGCTGGAGGACGAGGCCGCGCGACTCTTCGTGGTGGGCAATCCGGCATCGCGAACGCTCCGGCGCGACATCCGGACGGCGGCTGGCGACGATCCGCGCATCCGGCTCACGCTAGAGTTCGTGCCGGACGAGGCCATGCAGGGATTCCTGAAAGCGACGGACCTCGTCGTGCTGCCTTACGAAGACATCTTGCACTCCGGCAGTGCACTCTTGGCCCTCTCGTTCAACCGCCCCGTGCTCGTGCCGAACCGCGGCGCCATGACGGAGCTGCAGACGCAGGTGGGGCCGGACTGGGTCCGGACGTACGAAGGCCCGCTTTCCCCTGACGACTTGGAGGAGGGGCTCCAGTGGGCGGCAGCAACGGACCGGGCTGCCACCGCGCCACTCGACGCGCTGGAGTGGACCGTGCTGGCCACAAAGACGCATGAAGCGTACGAAGCGGTGCGAGACGCGTAATGGCGGAGGAGGCAAATACCGGCGACGGACTCCGCGACCGCGCCGTGCGCGGCGTGGCGTGGTCGGCGCTGCGCAACTGGGGCAGCCGCATCGTCACGCTCGCCGTGTGGATCGTGCTGGCCCGTATCCTCTCGCAGGAAGCTTTTGGACTCATCGCAGCCGCGACGGCCTACGTAGCACTGGTCAACGTCTTCGTCGAGCAGGGTTTCGTGAGCGCCATCATCCAGCGCGAGGAAGTCGAAGACGGGCACCTCGATACCGCCTTTTGGACGAGCGTGGCGCTGGGGGTCGTGCTGGCGGGTGCCAGCGTGGTTGCCGCGCCGTTCGTGGCGCGCTTCTTCGACCAGCCGCAGCTGGGTCCCATCATTGCCTGGATGGCGCCAGCCCTGGTGCTGGCCGCACTCGCGGGTATGCCGCAAGCCCTCTTCGAACGCGCGCTGGATTACCGATTGCTGGCCATTCGCGAGTTCATCGCTGTCGCCGTCGGGGGCGTGGTGGGTGTCGGAATGGCGGTGCAGGGGTATGGCGTGTGGAGCCTCGTCGGCTGGCAGCTCAGCGAGCGCACCGCCTCGGTCGCCGTGCTGTGGGCCGCGACGACCTGGCGCCCCGGCGTCGCCGTCACGGTGCGTCACTTCCGCGACCTGTTTAGCTTCGGGATCAACATCGTCGGCACGAACCTGCTCGATTACCTAAACAACCGCTCCGACGATCTCATCATCCTCTATGTGCTCGGGCCCACGGCGCTCGGGTTTTATGAGATCGCCTATCGCCTCTTTACGAATGGCACGCAGCTCGTCGCGCAGTCGGTGTCTTCGGTGGCCTTTTCCACCTTCTCGCGGATTCAGGGGGACGTCGCCCGCTTGCGGCGTGCCTTCTACACGACGACCCAGGTGGCGAGTGTGGTGGCTTTTCCCTTGTTTCTGGGCGCGGCGGCCCTCGCCCCACAGCTGGTAGAGCTGCTGTTCGGCGCCAAGTGGCTGCCCCAGAGCGCCCAG
Source organism: Bacteroidota bacterium (assembly GCA_009908415.1). Classification (GTDB taxonomy): domain Bacteria; phylum Bacteroidota; class Rhodothermia; order Rhodothermales; family Salinibacteraceae; genus JAAAPH01. The sequence continues at coordinate 6,294 of JAAAPH010000001.1, read as the reverse complement.
GTGTTTCAGGTGCTTGCTGCTCTGGGCGTCCTGCACGCTGTGTTCTACTTCAACGGGCCGGTGATGCTGGCCATGGGGAAGCCGCACTGGCGGCTCGGGCTGAACACGCTGAACGCCGTGGCCAATGTGGCAGTCGTGCTCGCCGTGGTGCAATGGGGCATTGTCGCCGTGGCGGCCGCCTACACAGTGCGCGGATACGTGCTCGCGCCGCTCCAGGTCTGGGTGGTGCGAAGGCTGCTACACTTTCGGGTGCGCGAGTACATGCGGCGCCTGCTGCCCGCTCTGCTGTGCTCGCTGGCGATGGCTGGCATCGTGGCGGGCGCCGTGCACCTCGCTGCCGGTCGCGCCGGGATCGTCGTGACGGTCGGAGGCGGCGTGCTGCTGGGCGTCGTGGTGTACGTCGGACTCATTCGCCTCGTGAGCGCCGCGCTATTCGAAAAAGTCCGCGAGCTTCTGTATCTCGTTCTGCCCACCTCCCGCAATTCGTAAGTTGCCCTCACGGTGTAGTCGGTTTCATGAAGCCTTCCCCCATTTTCATCGTCGGCGTGCCACGGTCCGGGACGACCCTGCTGCGCATGATCTTGGACTCGCATCCTACGGTGATGTGCGGGCCCGAGGCGCCCTGGATTGCCGGCCGCGGTTGGAATCATCCCCCCAATTTCCGGCAGCTCGCTGAGTTTATGGCGTACGACGAATGGGGGGCCGTCCCGGGCTTTTCGGAGCTTGAGGAGGACGACGTGTACCGGGCGATGGGCACGGCCATCCACGAACTTCTGCAGACCGCCACGCGTCGCGAAGGAAAGCAGCGGTGGGCCGACAAGACGCCGGAGAATATCGTCGCGGTGCCCACGATCCGACGGATGTTTCCGTCGGCTCGGTTCGTGCACGTGCTCCGGGACGGGCGCGACGTGGCGCTGTCCACACAGCGGGGCGAGTGGTCAAAGATCGTATACGAACACCGGAAGGTGCGCAACACGTACGCCAACGCGCTGCGGCGTTGGGTACGCTGGGTCGATACGTTTCGCAAACACGTGCGCGTCTTGGATGTGACCTGGACCGAGGTGCGCTACGAGCAACTGGTCCAGGAGCCGGAGGCTACGATCCGGAATCTGCTCGACTTCCTGGACCTGGAGTGGGCCAATGCCGTGATGCAGCCGTACGCCGCCGATCACGACATCATCGACCCGGAGGGCGAAGGGGTCCAGTCGTTCTTCGAGCGGCGGACCATCGACACGTCGGCCGTGTTTCGCTGGAAGGAGGAGCTCTCTTGGTGGCGACGCATGCAGACGAAGCGCATCGCCGAATCTTTGCTGGAGGACTTGGGCTACGATCCCACGCCGTAATGGCTGCTGACGCGTCACATCGCTTCACCGGGCCGGAGACCGGGCCGTTCTTTATCGTCGGGTGCCCGCGGTCGGGAACCACGCTTCTGCAGCGTATGCTGGATGCCCATCCGGATGTGGCCGTCGCGCCGGAGACGTTCTTCATCCGTCGCTTCTTGAAGCGCCGCGCCGAATATGGCGACCTTCAGCGCGATGCGGCATTCGAACGACTCCTCCGGGACATCATGGCGATGCCAGCGTTCGAGGAGATGGGGCTTGACGCCGATGCGTTCGCTGCGGCAGCGCGGGACGCGGATCGCTCGTACGCTGCGCTCTTTCGGCTACTGCTCCGCCAGTTCGCCGAGCAGCGGTCCGCGCGGGTCGTAGGCGAGAAGACGCCCAACCACGTGCTGTATTTGCCGACGCTGCACGACTTTTTTCCTGAGGCGCGGTTCATCCATCTGGTGCGCGACCCGCGGGCCGTCGTCAACTCGTGGCGATCCGTGCCGTGGTCCTCGGGGCGGGCGTGGCGGGACGCTGAGGTCTGGGTCGAGTACGTTGCGGCCGGCCGCGCGGCTGGCTCGCTCCTCGGCGAGGCGCTGCAGGTCGTCCATTTCGAGACGCTTGTTCGCGCGCCCGAGCAGACGCTCCGGCGCGTCTGCGCCCATCTCGCGCTGGACTATGATCCGGCCATGCAGGCCTTTCACGAGCGCACGCCGCAGACGGTGAACGTGGAGCGCGAGCCGTGGAAAGCGAACACAATGCAGCCCATCGATCCGTCGGTGGCGGAGCAGTGGCGGTCGGCGCTTACGCCGCATCAGGTCACCGAAGTCGAGGCCGTGGCCGCGGAAGAGATGCTACACTGGCGGTACGCGCCGGAGCAGCCGATGTGGCGCCGCACCGTCACGCAGGCGACGCTGCCCCTGCGGCGGGTCGGATGGAAGCTGGAACTCGTGTTCGACAAATGGCGGGGGGCGGCATGACCATCGGATACCTTCACATCGGACCGGCGACCCACGGCGTGACCCGCTACGGGGCCCTCCTGGCCCGTGCCGCCCGCGAGCATCTCTCCGACGATGTCATCGAGGCGGAGGCCGAGCTGCTGGGACGCCCGGCGGAGGACGAGCAGCAGCTTCGGACGGCCATCCAGCGCCTGTCTAGGGCCGACGTCGTCCACCTCCAGTACAACGAGCGTGTATGGGGCAATGCCCGAGCGGCTGCCCACGTGCGCACCGTCATTGCAGTGTGCGCGGCGCCCATCGTGGCCACGCTGCACGACGTCCGGGAAGGCTATGGATGGCGCGGCATCGGGCGGCGCACGTGGGCTCAGCGGACAGCCGATGTGCCAGGGGGGAGCGGGGCCGGCGGCGGCGAGCACCGCGCGGCGGACCCGGATCGAGTGACGGGCCTCTGGGCCTCGATGCAGCGAGCGGCTCGGTACGTCTGGAAGGAGTGGCAGAACACACGCGCCACAAAGCACCTGGCTCGGCATGCCGCACAAATCCTTGTGTGCACGCACGAAGAGGCGCGTCGGCTGCGCGGTATCGTGGCGCCGGAGCAGCGCACCGTCCTCCCGCATTTCGTGGAAGACCGCGCTATCGACATCACACCGCCAAACGCCCAGAAAGAGTTGGGGCTGGCGGGGCACCGTGTGTGTACCGTGCTCGGCTTCATCCACCGCGCGAAAGGCCATGCGCTCGTCGTAGAGGCGATGCCGGCGTGGCCCAACGACGTGCACGTCGTGTTTGCCGGACGCCCGGCAGTGGGCAGCGAGGGCTTTGCCCGAAAACTGCAGCAGCGTGCCAAAGCACTCGGCGTGGCGGATCGACTGCGCGTCACGGGTTACCTGGAGGAGGGCGCGCTCGATACGTACTTGGCCGCGACGGATCTGGCGCTGTGTCCATTCGAAAAGGTATCGGCCTCTGGGTCGCTTTCCACGTGGATCGCGGCCGAGCGGCCCATTCTGGCGTCCGACCAGCCGCAGATCGCGGAGTACAACGCCATGGCCGCGGGCGCCATCGCCACGTTCACGCCGTACACGCCCGCCGCGCTCGCCGAGGCCGCTCGTGCTCAACTCGATCGAGATGCCGAAAACGGACGCGCAGCACACCCCGAGAGTACGTCCTCCGTTGCACGTCGGGCGCGCGCCCAGCTCCGCGAGAAACTGTCGCTGCCCCGCATCATTCAGCAGCACGCCGCCGTGTACCGCGCGGCCACACGGCATACCGAGTCATCGACCCCCTCCCATCCGGAATGAACGTCGTCAACCTCTTCGTCATCGGCGTGAAGAAGGCCGGCACGAGCTGGCTGTATTACCTGCTCGATCAGCATCCCGGCATCTTCATGTCGCGCGTCAAAGAGCTATACTTTTTCGGGGAGCACTACCCGGAGCGGCTCGACGACTACCATCGCCACTTTCCGTTCGAGGCGTCGTTCACCTATTTTGGCGAGGCCACCGTGACGTACTTTCGGCATGCGCGCATCGCCCGAGAGATTAGGGACTACTCGCCGGAGGCAAAGATGCTGGCCATCGTGCGCGACCCGATCGAGCGGCTGCTCTCGCAGTTTCGGTACCACAAGCAACTCGGCGTGTTGCCCGAGGACGCCGCGCTCCGCGACGTGTTTGCCGACGAGGCCTTCCAGCTGCTGGAAGACAGTCACTACGAGCAGACGCTACCGGCGTATCGCGAGGTCTTCGGCGACGAGCAGTTTCGCGTGGTGAGCCTGGAAGAGGCCACCGCCGAGCCCGCGGCGTTCTGGAGCGACCTGCAGGCGTTTCTTGGCGTACATGCCGTGCCGCTGCCCGACCTGAACGCACGGCCGAAGAATCCGACCGGCGGGGCCGCGTTCCGGCGATTGTACCGCAGCACCATCCATCCCATCAAGCAGCGGTACCCAGGCGTATACGAGCGGATGCTGGAAAGCCCACTCGTGCAGTGGACGAAGCAGCAGCTCCTGCAGGTGCTTGGCACGGCCGAAGACGATGCGCTCACGCCCGACCTGCGCGCCGAGTTGCGCCGCGAGTTCGCTCCGACGTATGACTATCTGGAGCAGTTGGGCTTTACGGCCTACCGGGATGAGGCGCCGACCTAACGCAATTTCTGTTCGCCGGGCGCATGGCGAACAAAATCTTTCGTTCAGCCGTGCAACATGCCATTCCATGATCTCCCTCTCAAGCCCTTCACGCCGTGGCATCTTCCGACGCTGACTCGCAGGGGCCCATCTTTTGGGAGCGGCTGCGCGGTCTCTTTACGTCGAGCCGCGAAGACGAGCTGTCGACCGGCGATCGGCCCCAAAATCGTGGGCTGGTCATCACGGTCTGCGTGGCCATCTCCTTCGTGCTGTGGCTCACGTTCACCCTCCAAGAGGTGCAGATCATCACGATGGAGTTTCCGACGACGGTCGTCAACGTGCCATCGGATGAGGCGCTGGCCGCCTTGCCGCCCGCCTCGGCCAGCGTGCAGGTCGAAGGCGAAGGGGTGCAACTGCTCTGGATGTACTACAACCCGCCGTCGATCCCTCTCGACGCCACCGATCAGACCGTCAACCTGGCCGATGCGATCAACCTCCCGGACAACGTCCGGCTGCAGAGCATCGCGCCGCGCCAAGTCACGCTCGAAAAAGAGCCGCGCCTCACTCGTCGCATCCCCGTTCGTTCGCGCGTACGCGTGGAGACGCCGCCGGCCTTTGAGCTCGTCGAGCCGCCGCGCCTGCGCCCGGACTCGGTGAACGTCTCCGCCGCGCGCTCCATCGTCAACGGCCTCACGGACTGGCCGACCGACTCGATGACGGTCCGCATCGGTGCCGCGCGGGACTCCATCCGAACGCGTGTGCCGCTGGCCGACACGCTTCGTCGGCTGGCATCGCGCACACCGAACCTTGTTACCTTTATCGCCCGAGCGGGGAAGTTCGCCGAAGCTACTCGTGAGATTGAGGTCGAGGTGACGGGAATCCCCTCCGGGCAGAACGTCGTTACCCTGGAGCCGTCATTCATTCGCGTCCGGTACCGCGTGTTGTTCGATCAGCTCTTCGCTTCGAAGCGGGCGCCCGACTTTTTCGCGACCGTGTCGTACGATCAGATTCGGGAAGACACGACCGGCTATGTGAGTCCTAATCTCCACCTTCCGTCGGATCTTATCATTCGCGACCCGGAGACGATTCCGTCGCGGCTCCAGTACTACACCTTCGTCGCCGGCGAATAAGGGTCCACGGGGGTATTCAGGGGAGGAGGGGGGAGAGGTTGTTGCAGCACTCCCCGCACGCGCATCCGCCCACCTACCCCCACGCCCCCGATGCTCGCTCTCGTTCTGGCCGTTTGCTGCAGCCTGGCCATCGGCATGATCTTCAAGCACGCCGGTCGGCAGCGCCTCGATCGCACGACGCTGCTTACCGTCAACTATGCCGCGGCCGTTGCCGTAGCTGCCGTGCTGCTTGCGCTGGGCCGCCGCGAGGTCGCCAGTGGGCTTTCGGCCGATCCCGCATTGATCGTGCTGGGGGTAGTGACGGGGGCGCTCCTCATCTTCGGGTTCTTCGTGCTGTCGCTGGCCACCGACGTCGCTGGGATGTCACTCGCCATCGGCGTGATGCGGGTGTCGGTCGTCATTCCATTCCTGATGTCCTGGGTCATCTGGGACGAGGTCCCCACCCCGGCGCAGATGGTGGGGTTGGTCGTGGCCAGCATCGCCTTCTTTCTGATTGCGCGGCGGAAGCGGCCGGCCCCGGCGTCGCGTCCTGAGCTCGCCACGGCGTCCGGGGCGGCGGCGACGGAGAAGGCGCAGGGGGGCGGGGCGGACGCATCCGAGCCGGCAGCGGGGACGGCGGTCAGCCTGCGTGCCTTTGGCGTGCTGGCGCTCGTCTTTCTTGCGGGCGGGGCCGTCGATGTCTCCATGAAGGCGTTTGAGGAAACGTTCGGCGCGCAGAACAGCCGTGTGCTTTTTCTGCTGCTGGCCTTCGGCATCGCGTTCCTGATTGG
>JAAAPH010000299.1 GCA_009908415.1 Bacteroidota bacterium | reverse complement strand
CCGGGTGAGTCGTTCAAGTTCAAGATATGGGACGCTTCCGCTCAGGTCACCTACCACCCGGAGGTCACGTATGCGTCCTGCAGCGCCGTCAATCCACTATGCCGAGACGACGGCCGCTACCAGTCTGATATGGTGTATACCGTGTCTGAGATGGCGGCAGCCAGTGAGGACTCCTCGGAGCCGCTGCCACCGACGCTTGAACTGCTGGGCAATGCGCCCAACCCGTTCCGACAGCGCACCACGATCCACTTCAAGACCCCCGAGGCGACCCGTGTGACGCTCACCGTGTACAACGTCTTAGGACAAAAAATTGCGACCCTCGTGGATCGCGAGTTGCCAGCCGGGTCGCACGAGGTCACGTGGAGCGGCCACGCTCAGCAGGGCCAAGCGCTAGGGAGCGGCGTGTACCTCTATCGCATCCACACCGACGACCGGTCTCGCACCGGCCGCATGACAGTCGTGCGATGATACTGGGCGTGCAACAGATGAGCCCGGCTACGATGACCAGAACGCGCCCTTGTAGTGGTCGATGTCGGGCGGCCGGTCCTGATTCAGAAGAACGCTGATGACGTCGAACCGGACCGGGGCGCCTTCGAGTTGTCGCTCGTAGAGATAGGCCTTCGCGGCATGAATGACGTGGTCCTGCTTCTCGTCCGTGACCGCTTCTTCCGGCGCGCCAAACCCCAACCCCGACCGCGTCTTGACCTCCACGAATACGATTCTGCCGCGCGCGCCCTGCTCGGTGGCGTCGAAACACACGAGGTCGATCTCCGCGCGCTCGTAGCGATAGTTGCGGTCCAGGATGCGATACCCGGCTTCCGACAGGTACGCTGCAGCGAGCTCTTCTCCGTGGTCGCCGATGTGCTTGGTGTTCATGCAGGGCGGGCTCAACAACAGGGCATTACTTACGTCCCTTCGCTCGACGCCTCAATCGACTGGGCCCACTGGGCCAGCTGCCGGATGGTGTCGGCGTTCTTTTCTTCGATGATGGGCAGGAGCGCCTCAAACAAGCTGTCAAACACGTCGATTAACTCGACCAGCTTCTGAATGCGCCAGCAGAGGGCGGCATCACGTTCGTTGAGATCATCACATGAATCGGAAGACGTGGGCTTGAGGTGGTCGCGAAGCTTGCGGAGGTGCTGTTTCACGGGTTTGACCTCGCGTCGCTCCCGCTCCTTCAGGATCTCGGCCGTGATGTGCCATACGTCCTTCTTGGCCGCGTAAAAATCCTTGCGGGAACCGGCCAGGTGCGTCTTCTCGATGAGGTCCCATTCAGCCAGCGACCGCAGGTTCATGTTCGCATTGCCCCGGCTGATATCGAGCCGCTCCATGATATCGTCCGTGTTGAGGGGCGACTCGGAGCAGTACAGCAAGGCATGGATTTGCGCCATGGTGCGATTGATGCCCCAGGTCGAGGCCATTTGCGCCCATAGTTGGACGAACTGATCCACCGTCTCTCGATGCCGTATGCTCGGGGCAGACGAGGCATCGGAGGAGGCGCCTTCCGATGATTCTGTAGAACTCATACGCGCGGCAACGGGTCTGGGAAACATGCGTAGATGACGCCGTGAGCAACTGCTTGGCCCTGGTATTCGACTCGCGGCGCCCGCGCGCTCGAAGCGACCAATTAACACTACGACGCTTTCATAATTAACAACATGTGCTAGCCATTTTCATCCCTCTCCTGCACTGATTCTTAAAAGTTTGTTCTGCCTCGCTGTGATTCCCTCGCCGGCCTTTGTACGTTGGAACAGTCCAATGCTCGCAGATGCCCTTGCATGATTGTGCGTTCTATGGCCGCTCGCCCCATCACCCTTACCACCGACTTTGGGACGCGCGATGCATACGTTGCTGCGATGAAAGGCACCATCCTGGGCATTTATCCGGAGGCGCGGCTCATCGACGTGACCCACGAGATCGCGCCGCAGGACGTGATGGAAGCCGCTTTCGTGCTGCGCGAAGCCGTCCCCTACTTTCCCGCCGACGCGGTCCACCTCGTCGTGGTGGATCCCGGCGTAGGCACCGAGCGACGTCCCGTCGCACTTCGTCACGGCCCGCACTGGTTTGTGGGTCCGGACAACGGGGTGTTTCCGCTTGTGCTGGACGGTAAGGCTCCCGACCGTGCCGTTGAACTCGACCGGAAGACGGTCTGGCGCACGACGTCGCCGAGCACAACCTTCCACGGGCGCGACATCTTTGCGCCGGCGGCCGCTCATCTGGCTCGGGGCCTCGCCCTCTCGGAGATTGGCTCGCCCATCGACGCCCTAGACCCCCTTCGGTGGGCCCAGCCCATCACCGATGAGGAGGGCTTGCAGGGGTGGGTGGTGCACATCGATCACTTCGGCAATTGCATCACTAACATTACACGCGAGATGCTGCTACAGCAGGCCCGCGAGGTGGGGCCACCACACGATACCCTCTCTCCCCCGCCGTTCAAGTGCTTCGCGGGCAATTCGACGTTCGATGTGTTGCACGAAACGTACGGGCACGTAGACGAGGGCGACCCCTTGCTTCTCATCGGAAGCAGCGGTTTCTTGGAAGTTGCCGTCAACAGCGGGAACGCCGCTGAATTGCTCGACATTCGAAAGGGTGACACTGTAAATATTATCTTTCGAGATGGGTCGGCTTAGCAGCCGGCGCTCACCCGATGCCCCAATGTCTTCTGAATCACCCAACATCGCCCGTACGGCTTTGCTCAAGCATCTAGACCGGGTGTACGAGATGGCGCGCGTCCTCGCCCCCACTGAAAAGCGCGCCTCCAAGCTCGTCGAAGCAACCTACCGGCGAGCGGCCCAGTCGGCTCCGCCCGCCTCCTCTGAGGTGCGTCCGTGGCTTCTTCGTTTGCTGCTGCAAACGTACGCGACGCGGCGCTCGGATGCGGCCACCACCTCCAGCGTCTCAACGATGCGGCGGCCGGCCGACCTGCTTCAAGACTTCCGGTTTCAGGCTGCTGAAGACGCCTTGCAGCGTGCGCTGCCCGTCGCCTTCGCGCTCCAACCGGCGCGCAAACAGCTGGTCCTCACTCTGTGCGACATCGTGAGCCTGGAGCTGCCCGAAGCCGCAGCGGTACTCGACACCGATCCCCAAACGCTCGATGACGAGCTCGGTGCGGCCCGCCATGCTTTGTGGACGACCGCGCGTCGCGAGCTCACCAAGGGGGAGCGCGAACTGATCGCGGAAGAGTTGGCGGATGACGCCCTGCAAGATGCTCTGAGCCGGGTCGTGGCCCCTCACCTAGCCCCCTTACCTCCGACCCTGCGCCCCTCGGTGTCAGCCATTATCGAGCAGCCTGCCTCAGCACCTGAAGCGCCGGATGACGTCCCGGATGACGTCGACGCCTCAATCTCCAGCCCGCCCTTCGAATCCACCTCTTCCGAGCCCGACGAGTCAGAGCGTGCTCATTACGTCCGGCGCAGCGGTTTTGCGCTGCTCATCATCCTTGTCACCGGCCTGGTCGGGTACCTCCTCACGTCGTACCTGACGCCGTCTTCCCCCCCGGCGTCCACCGACCTCATCCACCTCTCGGTTCAGCAGGCCGATGCGGTCGAACCCGGCCTGCAGACGCGTAACCCGGCCGAAGCCGAGCTGTTCGTCGAGGAGCAACTCGGTCGTCAGATCGCCATCCCTCGCATCGACTCGGCGATGCTGCGGGGCGTTAGCATCGTGGAGATGGACGGCGGCGTCCGGGTCCCCGCCTTCATCTTTGCCGACGCGACGTCGGATCACCGCATCACGACGTATGCCTACACGTACGCCGTCATCGACCGGTTTGGGGAACGCGTACAGCTGGCGCAAGACGTCCGCCAGGAGCTGCAAGAAGAGCAGCAGATCAACCTGCATTCGAGCGGCGAGAGTGGCGTGCTCGTGTGGCGCGTCCGCGACGACATCTACGTCGCTGTGACGAAGGCCGACCCGCGCCGCGTGCGCACCCGCATCGGACCGTCCTCGTAGGCTACCCCTCGGCTGGCAGCTCGATCCGGAAGGTGCTCCCCTCTCCCACCCGGGACCGGACCAGGGAGAGCGAGCCTCCGTGGTAATCTTCCACGATGCGTTGAGCCAGGCTCAGACCCAGCCCCCACCCGCGCTGCTTGGTGCTGAAGCCCGGACGAAAGATGTTGTTCCACTCGCGGCGCTCAATGCCGCAGCCCGTGTCCTCCACCTCGATCCGTACCCGACCGTCGATCCGCTCACCGCGCACGTCGATGGTTCCGCCGGCTTCGTCTAGCGCGTCCAGGGCATTCTTGAGCAGGTTCTCAACGACCCATGCGAACAACTCCTCGTTGATCGGGGCGCGCAGGGCATCGGGAAGCGCGACGTGGAGCCGAACGCGTCCGCCCTGCTGCGGGATGCGGCGCTCGATGTAATCTACCGTGTTGCGCACGACCGGGGTGAGGTCCATCGGCTTCATCTTAGGCATCGACCCGATGTCGGAGAAGCGATTGGCCACGCGGCGCAGACGGTGCACGTCTTTCTCGATCTCGTCGACGGCCTCGGTGCGCCGTGCCCGCTTCAGATCCGGCATCCGAAGGATCTCGATCCACCCCATGAGGCTGGAGATGGGCGTGCCGAGTTGGTGGGCCGCTTCGCGCGCCATCCCGACCCACAGGTTGCTCTGCTCGCTGCGCCGGACGTACGAAAAACCGACGTATCCGACGACGATGAACAGCCCCACAAACAGAAGTTGAACGTACGGGAAGATGCGAAGCTCCTGGATGAGGGACGACTCCCCGTAGTGCACGTACTGCCGCAGCTTCGTGCTCGACGCGCCCCCCGAACTGGGAAAAGTAATTTCGATGGGAATGGGCTCGTAGGTGGCGTCCATCGCCGCGCGAAGCCGGCGCAGCTCCTGCACCGCATCGATCGAGTCGGCGGGCGACAGTTCACCGAGCGGATCGCGCACGTCCACGTTCCGCCAGATGATCGGCTCCTGCGAGGCCGAGTCGGTAATGATGGCGGGAACCCCGAACGGGTTGGGCTCCAGAATCTCATCGAGGATGAAATTGAGCTGCCCCGTGGGCGGCATGCTCTCGGCCCACATCAGCGCCTGGCGGTATCGGTCGAGCGTGGCCGGCGCGATGTCGGCCGCGACCTGCCCACGCCCGACCCGGTCCAGGAACGCCTGAAGGCCTTCGAGCTCGGCGCGATACGGGTTCACCGACTGGCGCTGGGCGCGGGCCACCTGCGCCTGCGCGTCGGCCCACAGCTGGATGACCGATTGCTCCCGTTCGCGCAACCGCTCCACCAACCGCTGCGTGTACGCGAGGGAGGCGATCGCGATCAGCCCCGCGAACACGATCATCCCCAGCTTCAGTTTGACCGACAAGCGGTACGCCTTCATGCGATGGCCGATTTGCGGTTTTCGATTTACGATTTCCGGCTCGGACTACCGGGCTGCCGAACATTCCCCTACAGGTACAGCACGGACGTTCGCGCCACCACTCCGTGTTCCCCAATCCAAAATCGAAAATCGGCGATCAAAAAGCGTCACGCCGGCATCCGCGCCTCCAGGTCGGTGATGATCTGCTGGCGCTTCGGCCCGATCGATACCATGCTGACATCGACACCGAGATAGTCCGATACGAAAGCGAGATAATCCTGAGCCTCCGTCGGCAGTTCGGCAAGGTGCCGCACGCCGGTGATGTCGTCGTCCCAGCCGGGGAGCGTCTCATACACGGGCTCCACCTTTTCGAGCGTCTGCACTTCGCTCCGGAAGCGTTGCGTCGTTTTCCCGTTGTATTGGTACGCCGTACACACCTTCAGTTCGTCGAGCCCAGAGAGCACGTCGAGCTTGGTGATGGCCAGTTCGGTGAACCCGTTGATCATGCTGGTGTACCGGAGTGCGACGAGATCGAGCCATCCGCAGCGGCGGGGCCGGCCCGTCGTGGCACCGTACTCGTTCCCTACGTCGCGTAGCTGCTCGCCGACGGCGTCGTTGAGCTCGGTCGGGAAGGGGCCGTTGCCCACGCGGGTGCAATATGCCTTGGCGATGCCGATGGAGCGGTTCACCTCGGTGGGCGGTACGCCGAGCCCTGTGCAGCACCCGCCGGCCGTCGGGTGGCTCGACGTGACGTACGGGTAGCTGCCAAAGTCCACGTCGAGGAGCGACCCCTGCGCGCCTTCGGCCAGCACGTGCTTGCCCTCGTCGAGCGCGTTGCACAGATACTCCGACGTGTTGGTCACGTACGGATCGATGAGCTGGTCGAACTCCACGTACTCCTCGATGATCTTGTCCACGTCGAGCTCGTCGGCGCCGTAGATGCGCTGAAGAATCGCATTTTTCTCCTCGATGGCCCGCGTCAGCTTCTCGCGCAGGACGTCGCGGTCCAGCAAATCGACCACGCGGATGCCCGTACGCGCAAACTTGTCCATGTACGCCGGGCCAATGCCACGCCCGGTGGTTCCGATGGCGTCCGCGTCGCGGGCCTCTTCCCGGGCGGCCTCTACGGCCTTGTGGTACGGCATGATGAGGTGCGCGTTGTGGGAGATCCGCAGCCGATCCTCCACATCGTAGCCCAGGTCCTTGATCGTCTGGATCTCTTCGATCACGGCGGCGGGGTCGAGCACCACGCCGTTCCCGATCACGCAGGTCACGCCTTCATGAAAGATGCCGCTCGGCACGAGATGCAACACAAACGTGGTGTCGTCCCAGGCGATGGTGTGCCCGGCGTTGGCCCCGCCTTGATAGCGCGCGACGATGTCGATGTCCTGGCTCAGCAAGTCGACGACTTTTCCTTTTCCTTCGTCGCCCCACTGGCTTCCAATGACAATGGATACCGGCATAGAGTAGAGGGTGTGGTATGAGTTCTAAATCAGCGTAAAGAGCGCATCATGCGGCCGCTCGGCGGGTCGGGCACGGCGCCGTGTGGCATCGGGGTGCCGCCCCCAATACGAGGGGGATCCATTCAGAGGCAATATATGCATTCTCGTCCTCTCCTGTGAAGTCCTGCCGCACAGCCGAGGTCGCAGTTGTCCCCCCATGGTTACTGCTGAACGGCCCGGCGCTCCTCCCAGTGCCTGAGCTCAACGACGACCGGGGAGGCCACAAAAATGGACGAGTACGTCCCGATGATCACACCCACGATGAGGGCAAAGGAGAAGCCGCGCAACACCTCGCCGCCGAACAAGAACAGCACCGTGACCACGATCAAGGTGGTCACCGAGGTGACGACGGTGCGACTCAGCGTGGCGTTGATCGACTTGTTCGTCACGTCGTCGAAAGACTCGGTTTTGAATAGATTGGCGTATTCCCGGATGCGATCGAACACGACCACCGTGTCATTCAGCGAGTACCCCACGATAGTCAGGAACGCCGCGATGATCGACTGGTCGATCTGCAGCGAGAACGGCACCCAGCCGCTCAGGATCGAGAAGAGGCCGAGGGTGATCGTGACGTCGTGCACGAGCGCGGCCACCGCCCCCAGGCTGTATCGCCATTCGAATCGGATGAGGATGTACACGAAGATGACGAAGAGCGCCCCCAAGACGGAGTAAAGCGCTCCCTGCTTCAGGTCTTGCGCAAAGCGGGGGCCCACGATGTCCGTCTTCACCAACTCCACCTCGGCCTGCGGGAACGCACTTTCCATCGTGCCCATGATCTGGTTCTGGACCGCCGAGGTCTCGCCCTCGGAGGCCGTCCGGATGAGCAACCCCGTTTCCCCGAAGCGCTTGACTTCAGGCTGCTCACCGAGCGCGCCAGTCAACGCCTGGCGCACATCGTTGGTGGATAGCTGTTCGGTGTTCTCGAGCACGAACTCCATGCCCCCGCGGAAGTCGATCCCCAGTTCGAGGCCGCGGAGGCCGAGCGACAGGATGGCCGCGGTGAGCAGGATGGCGGAGAAAATGTATCCCTTGGTCC
>JAAAPH010000176.1 GCA_009908415.1 Bacteroidota bacterium | reverse complement strand
GTGCCGGCGATGAGTGCGCCCTGCCGGTATGCCGTGCGGATCGCGCCGGCCAGCCCGGCGCCGTCGAGCGCCTCCATGAGGCGGCTCTGGCTCCCGCCCGGCATGTAGACGAGCGCGGCGTTTTCGACCATCGCGCGCTCCTCGCCGGAGGCCGGCGCCTCCGCCCCCGCGATGAGCGTACGGATGTCCGGCACCCCGCTCCGGCCGAGTTGCTCCTCAATGGCGTCCGCCGCCGCGCCGGGCTCGGCGCTGGCCATCGGAAGGATGACGGCATACCCGCCGTTGCGCACGCCGGAGGCGTCCACCATGCGGTCGATCAGGGCATCCGGCCGGCTTCCCCCGCCGATGATGAAGAGGGCACCTCGCTCGTTGGACTCGGCCGGCGCCTCGGGGGAGGCAGACATGTCCTGCCCGCATCCCCCGAGCACTACGGCGACAATCAGCAGATAGAACGCGCTACGCGCCATCGTGGGCCTCTCTCGGCGTTGCTCAGTCGGCTTGCTCGTCCGGCGCGAAGTCCTCGAACGCGTCGAGCGCGTCGGCGAGGGCTTGCTGGAGCCGCACCTTCTCCTGCCGGTGCTGCTTCGTCGGCGGGAAGAGCGTGGGTTGCGTGACGCCGCTCCGGTTGTAGGCGCCCGCCAGGCCGTAGATATCGTCGCGGATGTCGTCCAGCCGGTCGGCGTGCGTGGCGGCCTCTTCGCTGTCCGGCCGCTCGTCCTCGATGGCTTCCGCGCGCTCGGCGGCGTCCCAGGCCCGGTTCTGCATAGCGAGCAGGTCGACGAGGAAGCCTTCGCGCGACTCGTACTGCGCCTGCGTGATGTGGGGCATCTGCGGATCGCCCTTCACCTCCACGGTGCGCGTGTCTCGCACGTCGCCCGCCTGCAGCGTGACGCGGTACGTGCCGGGCGCGACGAACGGCCCCTGCGGCTCGGTCGGATGCTTCAGTTCGGGCAGCACGGTTTCGGGCAGCGCGACCCCGTCGCGGCCACGCGTTCGGTTGCTGCTGTAGGGCGGCGGCGAATGCGCCAGATCCCACGTCACGCGGTGAATCACGCCGTCCGTGCCAGGCCCCGTCATGCGGCGGACCACGGTGCCCTCCGCATCGCGCACGACGAGTTGCACAGAATCGACCGGCGCATTCAGGTGGTAGCTGATGTGGGCCCCGAACGCCGGATTCTCGCCCGCATAGGCGGCCTGCCCGCGGTACGACGTGCTCTTCCAGAAGTGATGCAACGACGCCGGACGGATCGAAAACAGATGCGCCGGTGCCGACGCGGTCGCGCCCGTCCACTCGGCCAGCGGCGTCGTGTCGTCCAGCACGAAGATGCTCCGCCCGTGCGTGCCTACGACGAGGTCCTTCTCGCGCGGGTGGATCTTCAGATCGTCGTACAGCGTGGTGGGGAGGCTCGACATGAACGCGACCCACTCCTGCCCGCCGTCCGTCGACGCGAAGAGCGCGTGTTCGGTGCCGAGGAACAGCGTGTTCGGATTGTCCGGATGCTCGATGATGACGTTGACCGAGCCCATCTCCGGCAGGCCGTTTGTCCGCTCCGTCCAGCTTTGGCCGAAGTTGGTCGTCTTAAAGACGTACGGCGCGAAGTCGCCGTCGCGGTGCGCGTCGAGCGTGACCCATGCCACGCCTTCGCCCGCGTTCGAGGCGATGACGCGGCTCACGTACGTCGTGGGGTCCACGCCAGGGATGTTGGCGCCGACCTCCGTCCAGGTGGCCCCGCCGTCGCGGGAGACCTGCACGTTGCCGTCGTCCGTGCCCACCCACAGGATGTCCGGGTTGAGGGGCGACTCGGCAATGGTGGTCGCTTCGCCGTAGCTGGCCGTGCCGTCGTGCTTGGAGAGCATGCTCTCATCGCCGTCGACGCCCATGAGCGGGAGCGTTTCGCGGTCGACGTCCTTCGTCAGATCTTCCGTGTGCGTCCACGTCTCGCCGCGGTCGTGCGAGATGAACAGGCGGTTGCCGCCGAAGTAGAGGGTCGATGGGTCGTGCTGCGAGACGAGGCTGGGCGTCACCCAGTCGAAGCGGTAGTCGTCGCCCTCGGGCGGCAGGGGCTCCACGTCGAGGTGGTCGCCTGTCTCCGCATCGAGCCGCACGAGGCCGCCGTTCTGCGAGCCGACGTACACGTAGCGGTGGCTCGTCGGGTCGGGCTGCATGTACGTCCCGTCGCCGAAGCCGATCTGGGACCAGTCGTCGTTGATGATGCCGATCCAGCGGCGCGTCTCGCTCGGGCCCATCCACGAGTGGTTGTCTTGCATGCCGCCGTAGATGTAGTACGGGTCGCGCATGTCGATCCCGATGGCATAAAACTGCCCGATCGGAAGGTTATTGATCCGTTTGTAGGTCTGGCCCTGGTCGAACGTCTCGTGCAGGCCGGCATCGCCCACGAGGTAGAAGTGCTCCGGGTTGTTCGGATTGATCCACATGGCGTGGTGGTCGCTGTGCACGCCCACGTCGTACGTCTTGCGGGCCGGCAGGCGCCGGAAGGTGTCGCCGCCGTCTTCGCTCAGGTACGGCTCGTAGGAAAGCACATAGACCCGCTCTTCGTTCGTCGGGTCGACGTAGATGTGGCTGTAGTACATCGGGCGCGGGTTCAGCTCGTTCACCTTCGTCCACGTCTGCCCGGCGTCCCGCGAGCGGAAGGTGCCATCTTCCTCGGCGTGCTCGATGGTGGCGTACAGCACATCCGGGTTCGTTTCGGCGATGGCGAGGCCGATGCGCCCCTTGTCGCCCTCCGGGATGCCGTTCGTCAGCTCCGTCCAGGTGGCGCCGCCGTCGGTCGTCTTGTAGATGCCGCTGCCGGGGCCGCCGCCGTTGAAGCCCCACGTCCGGCGCAGGCGCTGGTAGGTGGCCGCGTAGAGCGTATTCGGATCGCTCGGGTCCATGACGAGGTCAACGGTCCCGGTGAACTCGTCGACGTAAAGCACTTTGTCCCACGTCGCGCCGCCGTCCGTCGTTTTGTAGACGCCGCGCGTCTCGGAGGGCGCCCACAGATTGCCGAGCGCGGCCACGTACGCCACGTCCGGATTCTCGGGATGGACGCGCACCCGCCCGATGTGGCGCGTCTCGACGAGGCCTTTGTGCGACCACGTGGCGCCGCCGTCGGTGGAGCGGTACACGCCGTAGCCCCACGAGGTGCTCTGGCGGTTCTGCTGCTCGCCGGTCCCCGCCCAGATGACGTCCGGGTCCGACGGGGCGATGGCGATGTCGCCAAACGTGCTCACGGGCTGGTCGTCAAAGATGGGGTCCCACGTGGTGCCCTGGTTCGTCGTCTTCCAGAGCCCGCTGGAGGCGGTCGCCAGGTAGATCGTCGACGGGTCGTCGGGCAGCGCCTCCACGTCGTGGATGCGGCCGCCGGTCACGGCGGGCCCGGGGCTGCGGAATTCGAGCCCGCTCAGCGCCTCGGGCGTGATGGACGTGGGCTGGGCAGACGCCGTGGGCGCGCCGAAAAAAAGCAGCGCACCCGCCAGCAGGATCCCCAGAACGCGGTGGAAGGGGCGGATAACAGGCAACAGGGCAGCCATGCGTCTGAAAGGCTTCGTCAAAGGGGAGAAGGAGATGAAACGGGGGTGTTATCAAACCACCGCCCCAATCGAACCTGTCGACGGGGCGGTGGCAGATGATACACAGAAAAAGACCATCACAAACGGCCGTGATGATGCGTGCGGCGCGTTACTCCGTGTAGGTGGGCGTGCACTCGGCCTCGGAGATGTTCTCGTTGTTGTTGCACTCGCTTTCCGCCACCGGCAGAATCACGGCGCGCACGGACGGCTGCTGCTCGTAGACCACGTCGACCTCACCGGGGCCGTACTTGAACGGATGGTCCCACCGGTACAGGTCGTTCAGGCGGCGCGCTTCGAGCCAGAGCGTCAGGAAGCGCTCGCGGTCGAGGTGGTACCAGGCCGTCCCGGGCTGGAAGCCGTCCGGCCCCGCAGAGCCCGCTTCGGTGGCCGACAGATCAGACAGCTCGTAAAAAGAGCGCACCTCGTTGATGCTCGCCATGGCGGCACTCACATCCGGGCTGCCACCAGCCAGTTCAGCCTCGGCCTCGATCAGGCGCATCTCCGTGCCTTTCACGAGTGGGATGTCGGCACCCAGGTCCGGATACTTCTCCTGACGGAGGTGAAACGTTTGCCCGTCGGCCCCAATCTCGGCGCTGCACTCGGGGTTGGCGTTGCGGCAGTCGGTGTACGGTGCCCGCGGGTCCTGCGGATCCGTCGCGGCGATGGTGCCGAAGGCCGACATCTCGTACCGCTGATGCGTCTCGTCGAAAATCTCGTTCTGCTCGCGGCCCGAGTTGTTCGAGTAGAAGGCGTTGTACACGAAATCGGTGGGTACCTGCGCGGCGAGGTCGCGGGCCTGGTCCCAGTTCCCCAGGTTGGCCTGCACCTGCGCCCGCGCGCCGATGGCGGCCGTCTCGATTTCGCTCGACCCGGCCTGGCCCGCCCACTGTACGGCGAGCTGCAGGAGCGAGTCGGCCCGTTCGAAGGCCGCGCTGCGCGGCTGCAGGCCACCACCAGTGAACGCGACCTGGACGAAGTTCTCGCCCAGCACGCGGTTCGAGAGGCCGGCCAGGAGGTGCCCCCGCGCGGCCAGCTCTTCCTTTCCTTCGTAGTTCTCGCCCAGCACTTCGCGCATGCGGCGGAGGCCGTCTTCGGCCGAGAAGCGGGCGCGCTGGAGGCCTTCCCAATAGCCGTCCACGTCTTCGGGGTCGATAAAGCCGAAGCGCGCGCGGGTGCTGATAAAGTAGCTGCCGCTAGCCGCCATCTCGTCGGAGAGGCGGGCGCCCACGAACCCGACGTCGTCGAGCTCTGCGGAGAGATCGGCCGACATCCCCGTGACGACGGCGTCAAGCGCGTCGGGGTTGTTTAGGTCGACGTCCTGGATGGTGCCGGGGTTCTTGACGTCAAAGAGGCCATCGCACCCGCTCGCCAGGACGAGCAGGCCAGCGATGAGGAGGGTGCTGAGGGTGGTGCGCGTGGTTGAGTGTGTCATGGATGCTAATTGATTCATGGGTATCCGATCCGTTTAGGTGAGGGTCCTGACTCCGTGCAGGGGCGGGAGGCGGTTAGAATCCCGCCTGCATGGAGAAGGTGAAGGACCGGATCGGAGGCATGTTGTAGTACTCCTGCCGGTAGAGGGCGCCCGGGCGGTTGCCATCCTCGTACGCTTCCGGATCGAGGCCCGGGTAGTCGGTGGCGGTGAACAGGTTCCGGCCCTGCAGGCGCAACGTGCCGTTCCGCAGCCCGGACGGCAGCCAGCTCTGCGGGAGGCGGAAGCTGAGCGAGGCCGAGCGGATCTTGAAGAAGTCGGCCCCTTTGGTCCACATGCCGTACGTCGTCTGATTCGGATCGCACAGGCCGATCTGCCCCGCCGTCAGGCCCGCGAAATTTCCGCCGTCGTCGATCTGCTCCTGGATGGCGGTGCATTGCGGCCAGGCCCGTCGGCGCGTGTTCTGGTACGCCGTCCCGGAGGAGAGCACATGGCCGAACTGGCCTTCACCCACCACGTCGAGCGTAACCACGTCGTAGAGCGTCACAGACGTGTTGACGCCGAGGGAGCGCGTCGGGTACACCGGGCCGATGAACGTGTCGTCGGTAAACTCGACGCTGGTCGGGTCTTCCGGAATCTGATCCGGGTTCACGACGACGTCCTGGTAGAAACCCGGGATCGGGCCGCCTTCGCGCACTTCGTTACGCCAGCCTACTTGGATGGCCGGGCCGGCATCGCCGAGATCGAGTGCCTTGCTGTTGCTCGTCGAGAAGTAGCCGCCGACGTTCCACTCGACGTTGTCGCGGCGGAGCACGTCCACGCCCAGGTCGAGCTCAATGCCCTGGTTGCGGAACGTACCCACGTTGCGCAGCTGCGTGTCCGTGAAGCCGTTGGACGGCGTCGGCTGGACGGAAAGCAGCGCGTCGTATGTCTTCTGGTAATAGGCCGTAAAGGTCCCCGACACGCGGCCGTCGAACAGGGCCATGTCGAAGCCGCCCTCGTACTCGCGGGAGCGCTCCGGCCCCAGATCGGACGCGCCCACCTGGGCGGGCGTCACACCGGGCTGCCCTTCATCCCCAGACACGGACTCGTACGTCCGCAGCGAGGCGAACGGCCCGGGCGCCTGGCCCGACTCGCCGAATGCCGCGCGCAGCTTCATGGTCTCCCACCACTCGGGGAAGAAGCCGTGGTCGGAGATGAGGTACGACGCCGACACCTTCGGATACGGCGCCAGGCCGAAGTCCTCGCCGAACGTGCTGTTGCCGTCCACGCGCAGGCCGACCGTCACGAACACCTGATCGTTCCATCCGAAGCGCTGCTGCGCGAAGAAGCCGCCGCTCGTCTCGCTGACGCGGGACTCGAACGACTCGGTCCGCGCTCCGGAGTCGAGCACCTTGTCGCCCGGCCCGGCAAACTCATAGCCGAACCCGTTCAGGTTGATGAACTCATCCTGGAAGAGCTGCCCACCCCAAGTCGTGCTGGAGCTGATCGCGTCGGTCAGGTCGGTGCTGTACGTGCCGTTGTAATCCAGCGTGAGGCGCCGGCGCGTATCCGTGTCGTTCTCGCGGTCGCCCAGCGGCTCGTAGAAGAACCCGAAGGGCCGCTCCTCGGTGTACTCGGAGTTGACGTAATCCAACCCGAGGTTGACCGTCTGATTCACGCTCGTCAGCGGCGTCCAGTTGAAGGTGATGCCGGACGTGAAGTGGTTCGTCGCCGTGCCGAGGTTCATGTCGAACACGAGCGCGTCGTTTCCATCCGGCGTGTAGCCGGCCTCGCCGCGGAGCGAGTTCAGCAGGAAGCCTTCCGCGTTGTTGCCATCCGGAATCCAGGTGATATCCCGGTAGGTGTACGAGTTGTTGAACTGGATCCGGATGTCGTCCGTCGGGGTGAAGCCGAAGTTGCCGCGGATCGCGTAGCCGTCACTGCCCTGCGGGGCAATCACGCCGTTTTCCGACGACCATTTCCCGGAGGCGAAGTAGGTCAGGTCTTCGTTGCCGCCGCGCACCGAGAGGTTGTAGCTCTGCGTGTGGCCGGCGCGCAAGAAGTCGCCATCGGACGGGCACCCGGGCTCGTCGCTGCAACTGTTCGGCCCAAGCTCCTCGTGGAAGTCCTGCGTGCCGAGCCGGTTCATGTGGTTGATGCCCTGCCGCACGGTGAAGTCGAACTGCGGCGCACCCTGGGCACCCTGCTTGGTGAAGATCTGAATCACACCGCCCGAGGCTTCGGTGCCGTACAGCGTCGTGGCCGCCGGCCCCTTGATGACCTCGATGCTCTGAATGTCCTGCGGGTTGATGTCGTCGAACGGGTTCACGCCCTGGTTCGTCTCCGGATCGCCCGCGACGTTGCCATTATCCATGCGCACGCCATCGATGTAGATGAGCGGCGTGTTGCCCTGCGACACGGAGTTGTTGCCCCGCAGGCGAATGGAGCTCCCGGCGCCCACCTGGCCCGAGTTCTCGATGATACTCACGCCCGCGGCCCGCCCCTGGAGCACATCGCTGAAGTTAGCGTTGGCCGTTGCTTCAATGTCGGCGGCACTAACCTGCGTGATGCTGTTGCCGATCTCGCGGCGCCGCGCGTTGCCGCCCGTGCCGGTGACAACCACTTCGTCCATTTCCATGGTCGACTCGCGGAGCGCGATGTTCACCGTGACGGTTTCGCCATCCTCAACCTCGATGGTTCGCTGCCGGGTTTGGAAGCCCACGAAGCGCGCCTGGAGGGTGTATTCGCCGGCCGGGACGTCCGTAATCTGGTAGGTGCCATCCAGGCCTGTGGCCGCGCCGACGTTCAGGTCAGGAATCGCGACGTTCACGCCCGGCAGGGGATCGCCGGTGCCTTGCTCGGTCACCGTGCCCTCAATGGTGCCCTGAGCGGCGGCTTGAAGCGTCCAG
>JAAAPH010000360.1 GCA_009908415.1 Bacteroidota bacterium | reverse complement strand
ATGGGACGTGTCGAACGTCACGGATATGAGCAATATGTTTGCTGGTGCTGAGGCTTTCAATCAAGATGTCAACGATTGGGATGTCTCGCGCGTCACGGATATGAGTGGCATGTTCGATGGAGCCACTTCGTTCAACCGAGCCATCAGCAATTGGGAGGTCTCCGAGGTCACCGACATGAGTGGCATGTTTTGGGACGCTGATGCCTTCGACCAGGACATTGGGACGTGGAATGTTTCGCGCGTTACCGACATGGGCTACATGTTTTACAACGCCGATGCCTTCGATCAGGACATCGGTGGGTGGGACGTGTCAAACGTCACTGACATGGCTAACATGTTCAACGGAGCAGCTGCGTTCAATCAGGATATCAGCGATTGGGATGTCTCGCGCGTTACCGACATGAGCGGAATGTTCGATGGTGCTGCTTCGTTCAACCAGGCCATTGGCGGGTGGGACGTGTCCGAGGTCGTTGATATGAGCAGTATGTTTTGGGATGCAGATGCGTTCAACCAAGACATCGGTGGCTGGAACGTGTCCCGTGTGACAGACATGAGCTACATGTTTTACAGCGCTGATGTATTCAATCAGAATATCAGCGGCTGGGCCGTCTCTGAGGTCACGGATATGGCTAACATGTTCAACGGAGCCAGTGCATTCGACCAAGCTATTGGAGGATGGGCTGTTGCGCGTGTGACGGATATGAGCGGAATGTTCGACGGAGCGGTTGTTTTCAACCAAGATGTAGGCAGTTGGGATGTATCCGAAGTTACCGACATGAGCAGCATGTTCTGGGATGCTGATGCGTTCAACCAGGATCTCAGCGGATGGGATGTTTCTCGGGTAGCCGACATGAGCTATATGTTCTACAGCGCTGGTGCCTTTGACCAAGATATCAGTGATTGGGACGTCTCAAATGTGAGTGACTTCAGCAATTTCCTGACTTCGGCTGGGCTCTCCTCTGATAATTACAGCGCCCTGCTCATCGGATGGGAGCAGCTTGATTTGCAGGATGACCTAATGTTCGATGCAGGCCACAGCCAGTACACCACAGCGGCTGAGGAAGCCCGTACGTCCATCATTATGAACGAGGGGTGGACAATCAACGATGGAGGACTCGCTCCGGAGGCGTCGGTTAGTAAGACGGTTAGCAGCGATGGACTGGTCGATTTTGGATCTACTGGAGTCGACATTGGCTTTTCAGGGGTTTTCGGCTCCAGTGAGGTGACCGTCGAGCGATTTAGCAATGCACCGAGTAACATCGATGGCATCGACGAAGCGAATGTCAGTAACTACCGGCTCGTAATTACTGCCGAATGCTGCTTGGTCTTTGGAACTGGTACTGAGCTACGGCTGGACGTCGGATCATTTGGGGGCATTGCCAATCCAGCGGCCGTGACGGTTTACAAGCGCCCCGACGAAGGGTCCGGAACGTTTACGGCCCTAGCCACCAGCGTTGATGATAACGGCACGCCAGCAAATGTCTCCGATGACGAATTGGTGGCGGAAATCAGCTCGCTCAGTGAGCTCGCGCTGGCTAGTGATAGCGAGCCGCTTCCAGTCGAACTACAATCGTTCGAGGCGCGGCAACATAGTGAAGAAGTCCAGCTTTCCTGGCGAACGGCATCGGAGACGAACAACTCGGGCTTCGAAATCCAGCGCAAAGACGAACGATCAGACGCGTGGGCAAAGCTAGGATTTGTTGAGGGGCGAGGCACAACGGCTGAACCGCAGAGCTATCGATTTGATGATAGCGATCTGCCCTATCAGGCGCAGACGCTGACGTATCGCCTGAAGCAAATTGACTCTGACGGAGCGTTCGAATATTCCCCCGAAGTAGAGATCGAATTGTCGACACCTAACCGGGTCACGCTGCACGCGCCATTCCCAAATCCAGCGCAGGGGTGGGCGAAGATTCGCTACGAACTTCCTACAAGAGCGAAGGTGCAAATGAAGATATACAACGCACTGGGCCAGCGTGTAGCTACCTTGGTTGACGAGCAAAAAGAAGCCGGGCGCCATGAAGAGACATTCATGGCAGAGGGCCTACCGAGCGGGACATATTTTGTGCAGCTTGCGAGAGGGGAGCGCACGCAGATACAGAGAATCACCATCGTGCGGTAAGATTGGAAGCGGCCACCAGCCGCGAACATCATTCTACCTCACGACGCGCTACGATGAGTGGGCTGGGAGCGCGGCGCGGAAGGTTTCGGGCAGGGGCTCCGGGCGTTCCGTGTCGGCGTCGACCCAGACGAGGGCGGCTTCGCCCTGCGCGTACAGCGTGCCCTCGTCGCGAACCCGCACCTCGTAGTACGTCTTGAGGCTCGTGCGGCCCGGGGGCTCCGCGTAGATGTCGATCTCCAGCGTCGCCGGATAGGGCACGGGCCGCCGGAAGTCGCACGCGGCGTGGGCCAGCATGGGGCCCGCCTGCGTAAAATTCCAGTCCTTCGCAATCGACTCCAGCCACTGCACCCGCGCCTGCTCGAAAAACGTGAAGTAGCGGCTGTTATTGACGTACCCCATTGCATCGAGGTCGCTCCAGCGCACCTGCACATGCGCCGTGTACACGTGAATCGACTGGTCGGATTGCATGGGAGGCGAAGGAGCAATGGAGGCGTCCAGTGATCAGGGCCCGGGGCAGGGGCTTAGTAGAGCGCCATGTCGAACGTGCGCCGGTACTCCTGTGTGGCCGGGTGCTCGTTGCCGAGGAGAGTAAACAGTGCGACGCACGCCTTCCGGGCGCCGTCGTCGTCGTAGTCGCGATTTTGCTGGACGACGTCGATGAAGTGGTCCAGGGCCGTGTCGTAGTCGGCGTCGCCGAGGGCGCGGATGCCGGCAAGGTACGTGTCGCGGACGGGCGCCTCGGGAAGCTCGCCGGGGTGGTCGCCCAACGCAATGAGCCGGGCGACGGTTTGGACGGCTTCACGGACCTGACGCAGCTCCGGGTCGGCGATGTCGGCCTCGTCGGCCAGTGCATTAGCCCGTGTGGGGTCGCGGAAGGCCAGCGCCTGGGCGAGCAACACCTTGACCTCGGGGTCATCCGGGTTGTCGTCCAGCACGGGCCACAGGAGCTGCTCCGCCGCCTCGGTGTCGCCCTGCTGTAGCGCGTCTTGTGCCTCCTCCAGGCGCGACTTAGATTCGCTGGGCAGGTGTTCGTCGAGCCAGTTGCGCACCGCATGCTCGGGCAGGGCGCCGGTGAACTCTCCGATGACGTTGCCGTCGTGAAAGAGCTTAACCGCCGGGATGCCCCGAATGCCGTAGCGGCGTGCCACGTCGGGGTTCTCGTCCGTGTTCACCTTCACCAGAGACCACGCGTCTGCCTCTTGATCCAGCTTCTCCAGTACAGGCCCTAGCTGTTGGCACGGCCCGCACCACGGAGCCCAGAAGTCGACGAGCACGGGATGTTCGCGGCTCGCCTCAATGACATCGTGTTGGAAGTCCTGAACGTCGTGTGCCATCGCAGACGAAATGCTGAAAATGAACGATCCGTAGAAATCCCGCTCAAGACGGGACTATCTGCACTGTATGCTCCGCTGCGTTCTCGGTTCAGCCCGGAGCGATAGCATGGATGGGGGCATCGTGCGTATTCACCCGAAAGTCAGAAACGAGCGCGTCAAACGGCAAGAGACGGGGCTGGATCACAGGGGTGGGTTGGCGGGTACAGCATATGGTTACAATTCATTGATGAAGTGCTTCCTATGCCTTCCCTGAAAGCCTGGTTTCTGCAATGGCAGCGGGCACGCCGTGCCCGTCGCATCAGTCTTGAGTACGCTCAGACGCGCGTCGGGCGAGGGGCGGATTACCTGGATGAGGTCGATCCGGGGTGGCATCGTCGTGTCGACCCGGACACGCTGGAGCTATCGAGCGGATCCAGCTGCATTCTTGGGCAGCTGCATGGCGACTTTCGGATGGGCCTCTCGCGCTCTCAGCTCATCAATTTGAGCAGTGCACCCCGCGCCAGCCTCTCGCCGGTGAGCTACGGATTCCAGTGCGTGAGCGGCGTGGACGATGCGGTGCAAGATCGGGACTACGTATATCTGAACCAGGCATGGCAAGCGGCCGTCCGGCAACGTCGGGCGGACGACCCCACCATCGACGACGCGGCGGCCGGGACGGCAAACCGCGACCGGGACGCCACGCCCCCGGAGCGGACAGCGTCCTCTCCGGCCATGGCACCGCATGCCTAGCCGCGGGGCGACCCGGGTGTTGGGGCCCGCGCAGCCCCAGGGCGTTATCCTGTCGGCACGCGTTCGTGAATGGTACCATCGCGCTCGCGTAGCTTCTGCGCCGAGCGGTCGTGGAGCACCGCTTGCACCTCGGCCACGATGGCCAGCGCAATCTCCTGGGGCGTCTCCGTGCCGATGTCCAACCCCACCGGGCCGTGTAGCTTGTCGAAATGGGCGTCGGTGAGCGCCGGGTCCTCCGCTTGGAGCTCGTCGGTGATGCGCTCGGTGCGGTGGCTCGGCCCCAGCGCGCCGACGTACGGCCCCGGCGCCGTCAGCAAGTGGTGGATGAGCGTCTTGTCGCGCATGTAGTTGTGGTTCATCACCACTGCCGGCGTGCGGGCGTCCAGATCGACGTGATCGCGGACGTCCTCCGGGTTCATGAGGAACACGTGCGCGTCGGCCTCGGGGAAGGTCGCCGCCAGTTCGTCCTCCGGCTTGCGCCCCACGAGCGTCACCTGCCAGCCCAGGCTCTTAGCAATCCGAACGACAGGGTGCACGTCGTGCCCGTCGCCGAAGACGGTGAGCCGGACCGGCGGCTTCACGATCTCGCATAGCACGTCGATGGGACCGTGCTCGGCGGCGATGGTGCGGATCTGCGAGCGGTTGGCTGCAAACACTTCAGGGGCGGCGTCGTGGAGGGCGGTTGCGACGGCCGGCTCGGTGATCGCTCCGTCTGCATCGCCGTCGTCCGCGATGAAGAGGCGCTGGCCGAGGAGGCCGGAGCCCGCGGGGGCGTCCGAGACCGTGGCGAGGAGGCCGCGCGTGCGGTTTGTGAGGCCGCGCTCGACCCAGGCGAGCGGCCCCATGGTGCCGGCGGGGATGGGCTCAATCAGCACATGCACGGTGCCATCACACCCGATGCCGAAGCCCAGGATGAGGTCGTCGTCGCTGAGGTCGAAGGTGTGCACCTCGGGCTGGCCGCCCTCCAGCAGCGGAAGCGCCTGTTGCGCCACCTCCTGTTCAAGGCAGCCTCCGCTGATCGTGCCGTACGTGGTGCCCTCCGGCGTGATCAGCATGCGGGCCCCCGGGCGGCGGTAGGACGAGCCGTTGATCTTTACGACGGTTGCCAGGGCGAAGGGCCGCCCGGCCTCCCGAAGGCGATGGGCCTCCGCGAGCATGTCGGCTAATTCTTTCATGGTCTTGCGTCGATCGGTGGAAGCGGGACGGATCCCCGTGCCGAGGAGGCAGCCCGCTCCAAAGATATCGCTCGCTCGCTGCCCGGTCAAGCATGGCGTGCCATGACAAGCGTTCCCTGCCGTTCGCTCTACCGGGTCGGCAAGCCCGCCGCCAGGCGACGGTTGGTGCGCCGCACCCACCCGGTGCGGCGGGTCCGGTGCGTGTGCGGCTGCTACGCAGTCGGTGCCGTTTCCGACTCCAGACGATCCTTCAGGTTGCGCAGCAGCGTCTCCACCTCGCGCTCGTTGTAGCGGCGCGCAAATGCTTCAGCCACGTTTTGGAGGACCGGCACGGGAATTTCGTACTCGGTGCCGTAGGTGAAGCGGGTGCCGCCATCCTCGGCTGCAAACGTCCACCAGATGCGGCCCTCCAGGTCGCCGGTCATCGCAAATTCGATGCGGGCTGTCGGCTCGTACGTCGTCGCACGCACCTCGCCACTGAGCCGCACGCCAGCCATCTTGTACGCCCACGTAGCACGGGACCCGCCGTTCGGGAGTCGCTCGATTAATGCCGACTCGACGAGGCTGGGCGTCACCTCCGTTTGGTTGGCGGGCGTGTCCATGTAGCGAAATGCGGCTTCGACGGGCACGTCAATGTGCGTACTCTTCTCAATGCGGACCATGGTAGTCGGGGCGGTTTGTGAGCCTTGTGTCGGAGGTGGGCGCGCCACTATGTAGCGAACAGGACGTCGGTCTGTCAAGCCCGTGGCTCGCATGCAAGCGGGGACGACATCGCTGGTGCCATCACTGCAGAGCGCGCGGTGAAACGATGGCGCGGCTCGATCTACCGATCTCGTGAGGCACGAGGTCGAGTTCCGGCCCGCGCGGCCTGCACCGTGCTCCGCTTTCCGATCGCCGCTCTTCGCACTGATGCCGTTCATTGCTGCCATGAGCCCTTCCTCGGCAACCCCTTCAACGAATACCCCTGCCCCTCGGTTTTCCTACTCGGCTACGCTTCGGGTGATGTGCGCGCCCGACCGGCACGACGAGATTGAGCGCGTTACCGGTCTGACGGCCACGCACCGGCACCAGCATGGCGAGCCGAGCTTCTTTGGCGAGCCGTGGCCCAATGACCTGTGGGCGCTGGAATCGCCGCTGCCCCCCGGGGCCGCGTTGAGCGACCACCTGTGCTGGTTGTGGGAGCAGGTGCGTCCGCACCAGGCATACGTTCGGTCGCTCGTGGACGACGACGGCATCGATGTGGATCTCTTCCTCGGGTACCGGAGCAATTGCGGCGAGTGCGGCTTCGAGATCTGCCCCGACGCACTGGCGATCACACAGGCGCTTGGCATCCCGCTTGAAGTCTCGGTGATCTTTAGCCCGCCGGAAGCGAGCCCGTCGGGTCGATCTTGAATGACCTGCTTGCTACCATGAGGCATGCGTTTGCGTACTGATTCAAACCGCCGTGTACGATGATAGAGCTGCCCAACGTCAGCCAATTGGCCCGATACGATCATTGGCGCCAGATGGCGCGGGCAGGGTTCGCATGGTGCGTAGTCCTCACCGCAGTGGGAGGACTGCTTATGCCGCGTGGAGGCGCCGCGCAACCGGCGGCCGCGCCGTGCCCATTGCGCGTGGCGGACGACGACCGGCATCTGGTCTGCGAAGATGGCACGCCGTACATCTGGCTGGGCGACACGGCGTGGGAGCTGTTTCACCGTCTCGATCGGGAGCAGGCCACCACGTACCTGCGCGACCGGGCCGAGAAAGGGTTCACGATCATCCAAGCCGTTGTGCTGGCCGAGCAGGATGGGTTGAACACGCCGAACGCGTACGGGCACACGCCGCTGGCCAACAACGATCCGACTCAGCCCAATGAGGCGTATTTCGAGCACGTCGACACCATCGTCGACACGGCCGAGCAGTTGGGCCTCCACATCGGGATGCTCCCGACGTGGGGCGACAAGTTCAACAAAAAGTGGGGCGTGGGACCGGAAATCTTTACGCCGGAGAACGCGCGGGCGTACGGCACATTCCTCGGCGAACGCTACCGCAACGCGCCCGTCGTCTGGATCCTCGGGGGGGACCGCAACCCGGAGGACGCCGAGGACCGCGCCGTCATCCGCGCCATGGCCGAAGGACTCCGCGCGGGCGACGGCGGCCGGCATCTCATGACGTACCACCCGCAGGGCGGATCCCAGTCCTGGCAGTGGTTCCACACCGACGATTGGCTGGACTTCAACATGTTTCAGTCAGGCCATGGACGGTCGGACCAGCCCAACTACCGGACGACGCGGGCGGGCTATCTGTTGGATCCGGTCAAGCCTGTGTTGGACGGGGAGCCGCGCTACGAGGACATTCCGGTGGGCTTCGACCGGAATATGGGCTGGTTCGATGCCTTCGACGTGCGACAGGCCGCTTACTGGTCGATGCTTGCGGGAGCCTTCGGGCACACCTACGGCAACAACAACATCTGGCAGATGTGGGCGCCGGAGCGGAACCCCATCCTGTCCGCGCGCACGCCCTGGTACGAAGCGCTCGACCACGCAGGCGCG
>JAAAPH010000296.1 GCA_009908415.1 Bacteroidota bacterium | reverse complement strand
GGAGGGGGAGGCGAGCGAGGGGGCTAGTCGGTCGACTCGGAGGGGGCGGCGTTATCAGCCAGGGCACGCGACAACCACCCCTTGGCCTTGCGCCAATCGCGGCGGACGGTCCGCTTTGAGACGCCCAGCAGCTCCGCGATTTCCTGCTCCTGCATCCCGCCGAAGAAGCGATACTCCACGACCCGCCCGAGGCGTTCGTCCAGCTCGGTCAGTTGTTTCAGCGCCTCGTCGAGGGCCAGAAACACGTGAGCCGACTTCTCCGCCGAGACGATCGCGTCATCCAACTGGACGTGGGGGCGATCGCCGCCGCGCTTCTGCGCGCTGCGCCGCCGCGCATAGTCGATGAGGATGTTGCGCATGATGCGCGAGGACATGGCAAAGAAATGGAGCCGGTCCTCCCACTCGACCTGAGACTGGTCGATCAGTTTGAGATATGCTTCGTGCACGAGCGCCGTCGTGCTCATGGTGTGGCTCGATCGCTCGTGGCGCAGCTTGTAATGTGCGATGCGGCGCAGTTCGTCGTACACCTCGGACCATAGCCGATCCGCGGCATCGGGGTTGCCCTCCTGAAATTCAACGAGAAGCTGAGTAACGTTTGCCATGCTGTGGCATCGATGGTTGACGTCGGTCCGCGACGATAGGACAACGGCTTTTCTTGCACATTATCGACCGCGCCCCGGCACAAGTTAAAGCCAAAGCAGTGGCATGCATCGAAAAGCTGCCCAAACTGCAGACGAGAGCCGCTTTACACAACGAGTATGCTGCATGATAAGAAAGCAGGGCCGCAAACAAAGCGCAATGCCCTCGCCTGCCGCACGCGGTGGATCTCACGCAGGCGGGGGTCGTTAAGAAAGGCGCTCGATGTCGTTCTCAAGCCAGGCTCTGCGTCTCATGAAACGATTTTTTCTGTGCCTCGTGCTCGCTGGACTGGTTGGGGGCGCGACGCATCCGCTTCAGGCGCAGGAATTTGGCGGCGGCGCGCTGTTCGGGGCCAACGTTGCCACGCTTCGCGGCGGTGCGGGCGACCTGGGATACCGCACCGCCGCGTCCGGCGGCCTGTTCGTTCGCCTGCGCGTCCTCGACCCCCTCTCCGTGCGGAGCGAACTCCTCTTCAGCCAGAAGGGGGTCAAGATTAACACGGACGCCGGCGAGCTTACGCTGAAAGCCAACTACCTGGAGCTCCCGGTGCTGGTTGTGGGCCATTTGCCGTTCCTGCGCGCGTACGCGCCGCATCTGCTGGCCGGCCCGGCGCTGAGCCTGAAGCTGTTTGAACGACGCGGCGCGCCGGGCTTTAGCGTGGACACCGACGAAAAAGCGTTCGAGCGCACCGACGCCGGCATCATGGTCGGTGCCGGCGCCTCACTGGGCGGGCCCGGCGCTCTGCAACTTGAAGTGCGCTACATCTTTGGGCTGCGCGACGTGACGCAGCCGGTCACCGCCGATCCGCTTGCCGGCACCCTCCCGGGCGAAGGGAGAAACGGTGTCGTGTCGATCATGGTCAAACTGGGCATGTAAACCGCGTGGGCCTGAGCCAATAACGGGTTTTAGGACGGCGTGTCCCGCCGTCGCGATCCAGAATGCGCCTCTCGGCTCGCTGCGCCAAATTCAAACGTCCTTTCTAAAGACGGCGAAATGCAGTTGCAAAACGGCATTCCGCTCGTTTAATTGACAGTGGCTCGTGCCCGACGTCTCGCAACGACCTCGGCGTGCGGGCTTTCTTTGCAGATTGCCACCAGCGCGCATGTATCTTAGCAAGCTTGAACTTCAAGGCTTCAAAAGCTTCGCCGAACGGACGGAGCTGCAGTTCGACCCTGGCGTGACCGCCATCGTGGGGCCCAACGGATGCGGTAAGTCGAACATCGTCGATGCCGTGCGGTGGGTCATCGGGGAGCAGCGACCCACCGCGCTCCGATCGGACAAGATGGAGAACGTCATCTTCAACGGCACGGCGGATCGCAAGCCGCTCGGTATGGCCGAGGTGCAGCTTACCATCGAGAACAACCGCAACGTGTTGCCCACCGAGTATTCGGAGGTCACCATCGGGCGGCGGCTTTTCCGCGACGGCAAGTCGGAGTACCTCATGAACGGCACCCAGTGCCGGCTGAAGGACATCACCGACCTGTTCATGGACACCGGCATGGGGGCGGATGCCTACTCGGTCATCGAGCTCAAGATGGTCGATGAGATCGTTTCCGAAAACGCGGAGGACCGGCGGCGGCTCTTCGAGGAGGCGGCCGGCATCACCCGCTACAAGTCGCGCCGGCGGCAGGCCCTACGCAAGCTCGATAATACGCAGACCGACCTCGACCGCATCCGCGACCTGACCGACGAGATCAGCACCCAGGTGCGGCGCCTCGAACGGCAGGCCGAGAAGGCAGAGAAGTACGCAACGTACGAAGAGCGGCTGCACCACCTCGAACTCGTCCTCGCCCAGATCGAGTACGACCGGCTGCAGACGAAGCAGCGCGCCCTGCAGCAGGAGCTCGACGAGCTGGAAGCGACGGTCGAGGCCAAGACGGCCGAGCAGAATGCGGCCGAGGAGCGCCTGGAGCGGCTCCGCGAGCAGCTGGATGAGCGCGAGCAGGTGCTCGACGAGCGCCGCGCCGCGCTCCAGCAGCACCGCGATACGGTCAACGAACTGGAGGCCGACCAGCGCCTGCAACGCGAGCGGCTCGACCGTGCCCGCCGCGATCGGAAGCGGCTCCGGACCGCACAGAACGAGGCCGCAGACCAGCGCGAGCAGCTGACCGGTGAGATCCAGCGGTTGGAGGCGGCCCTGGAGCAGGCGATCCCGGCCCTGGAACAGGCTGAGCAGGAACGCGAAGAGGCGCGCGCTCGCCGCGATCACACGCAGGAGGCCGCCGAGACGCAGCGCGACCGGGTTCAGGCGCTGCGGCAGCAGGAGCAGGAGGCCGACGACGCGCGCACCGAGCGCCAGCGCCAGCTCGACCGGCTCACGAGCCGCCTCGACATGCTGGAGCAGGACCGGCAGCGCACCCGCGACCAGCTCGACGCCCTGGCCTCCGATGCCGGCGCCCTCGACGACCGCGTCGACGAGGCCACCGCGGCCCGCGATGACGCCCAGACGGCCCTCGATGCGGCGCAGGCCCACTTGGACGAGGCCAAATCCGCGCGGGTCCGCCACCGGGATGCGCTTGACGCGGCCCGCGGCGAGCTGCGCGAGCTGGAGCGCCAGCGGGATGCCGCCCGCGCCGAGGTCGATTTGCTCGACAGCCTCGTCTCCTCGTACGACGACTTTTCCGATGCCGTCCAGTTTCTCGCCGCGGATGACGCCTCGCCCTTGAGTGCGCTCCGCACCGTGGCCGACGTGCTCGCCTGCGACGACGACGTGCGCGTGGCGCTTGATACAGCCCTTGGCGCGCTGGCCGCCTGCATCGTGGTGGACGATGCCGCGGCGGCACAGGCCGCCATCGCCCGCCTGCGCGACGAGGAGCAGGGCCAGGCCACGTTTCTCGTGCTCGATCGGTTGCCCGACCCCGAACCCACCCC
Source organism: Bacteroidota bacterium (assembly GCA_009908415.1). Classification (GTDB taxonomy): domain Bacteria; phylum Bacteroidota; class Rhodothermia; order Rhodothermales; family Salinibacteraceae; genus JAAAPH01. Next base: position 4,443 of record JAAAPH010000296.1, on the reverse strand, counting down.
GACGGTCGACGGCGCCATGCCGCTCCGGGACGCCGTGCGGACCGCCTCGCCCGACGACGACCGCCTTGCCGACGTGCTGTTGCAGCACATGTATCTCACCGACACGATGGAGGCCGCGCAGGCGCTCGCCGACGTGCTGCCGCCCCCTGCGCGGGTGGTGGCCCGCACGGGCGAGTGGGCCGACACCCGTGGGCTCCGCAAAGGCGGCAGCCGACGCACGAGCGCGTCGCCCGTCGCTAACCGGCTCGGTCGGCAGGAACAACTCAACCAGGCCCGGGAGGCGCTGGAGCGGCTGGAACAGGCCTGCGCCGAGCAGCAGGCTGTCGTGGACGAACACCAGGCTGCCCTCGACGCGGTGGACGTGGAAGCCCGCCGCGAGGCGGTGCGCGAGGCCGAAGAGGCGGTGACCGCCGCCGAAAAGCAACTCGAACGGGTCCGCTACGAGCAGGAGACGCTCACCGACCGGCGCGACGAACTGGAGGCGCGGCTCCAGGACACCCAGGACGAACTGACCGAGGGGCGCGCCCGGGCCGAGTCGTTGGAGGACGCAGCCACAAAGGCCGAAGCGCGGCGCGATGCGCTCCGCGCCGAGCGCAACGAGGCGGAGGAGACCCTCCAGCAGGCCGAGGTGGCCGAACGCGAGGCACGCGACGCGTTCAGCGAGGCCAACGTCGCGGCCATCGAGGCGCGCAACCGGCACGACAACCTGCAGCGCGATCTGGAGCGCACCCGCGAGCGCCTCGACGACCTCGACACCCGCACCACGGAGCGTGCCCAGGAACTCGACGCCCTCGACGAGACGATCGAGGCGGCCCAAGACCGGCAGTCGGAGCTGGACGCCCAGATCGAGTCAGTACGCGCGCAACGGGCCGAGCACGACGAGGCCGTCCAGGAAGCCGAGACCGCCCTGCACGAGACGAAGTCGACCATTGCCGAGGTGGAAACGCAGCTACGCCGGCTGCGGCAGGAGCGAGAGAAAGCCATGCGCGAGGAGAACCAGCGCGCCGTCCGCCTCGCCGAGGTCGAGACGCGCACCGAAGACCTGCTCGAAAGCATCGAAGAGGACTTCGAGGTCGATTTTCTCGACACTGCCGTCGACATCCCGGAGGACTTCGACGAGGCCGATGCGCGCGACGAGGTGCAGTCGCTTCGCCGCAAGGTCAAGCGGCTCGGCAACGTGAATCCGCTCGCGCTGGAAGAGTACGAGGAAGAGAAAGAGCGGCTCGACTTCCTCATGGAGCAGAAGGAGGATCTGGAGTCTGCCGAGGAGACGCTCCTCGAAACAATCCACGAGATCAACGAGACGGCCGCGCATCGCTTCTTCGAGACGTACGAGGCCATCCAGGAGAGCTTCTCCGATATCTTTGCCAACCTCTTCGGCGGCGACGCCAAGGCCCGGCTCGAACTTGAGGACCCCGACGACCCGTTGGAGTCGACCATCCACATCCGGGCCAAGCCGCGCGGCAAGCGGCCGAGCACGCTCGCGCAACTCTCCAGCGGCGAGAAGGCGCTCACGGCCACGGCGCTGCTGTTCGCCATTTACCTCGTGAAGCCGAGCCCCTTCTGCATCCTCGATGAGGTCGACGCCCCGCTCGACGACGCCAACGTGCAGCGCTTCATGCGGCTCATCCGGCGCTTCGAAGACGACACGCAGTTCATTCTCGTGACGCACAACCAGCGCACGATGGCCCTCGCCGACCGCATGTACGGCATCACGATGGAGGAGCAGGGCGTCTCGAAGCTCGTCGGCGTCGAGTTCGACGAAGCCATGGAGATGACGGAGGTGGGGTGAGCGCTTGCCGGCGGCGGCATGTTGGGCCCCGTCGGCCTTCGATGCGCTCTGCCACAGGCGGCAGCGCCCCGGTCGAAACGCCCGGTCGATGGGCGGCGGGCTGAATAGTATACTGGCGGTGCCCGCGATCGGGCGTTGTCTCCCATCGGTGGGTGAGCCACTGCGTATCCAACGCGTCCCCCCGAGCAGCGCATAGCGGCGTCGAGGGATCCCCGCCGGCAGCATCAGACACCAGTATCGGAAGGATGCGCTGTCGGTGGAAATTCCTCGACTGCGCTCCTTCGGCGCTCCGCTCGGGATGACGTCTTCATCTTTCGTTTTCGCTCAATCCTCCTTCTGCCATGGACCTGCTGCTCTCCGACGCCGAAGCCGGGCTCCGCGCGCTGCTGATTTTGGGCGCCGCGGTCGTCGCCGGGCTCGTGCTTCACGCCGTCCTCTTTCGCATCGCGCGCACCGTGGTCCGGCGCATGCCGTCCGTGCTCGTCTTCGACGGGGCGGTGCTGGAGCGCGCACGGGGGCCGCTCCGGTTCATCCTGCCCCTCGTGGCCGTGTACGTCGCGATGCCCTTTGCGGAAGGGTACATGACCTCGGATGTGCAGACCCTGCTGGATGGGCTCCTGCACGGGGCTACCGTGCTGGCCGTAGCATGGCTGCTGGTCACCCTCGTGATGATGGCCGAGGACCTCATCGCGCAGCGCTACTCCATCGAGGAAGAGGACAACCTGCAGGCGCGCAAGATCATGACACAGGTCCGCATCCTCCGGCGGATCGCCATCATCGTCATCGGGGTGCTCTCATTGGGGGCCGTCCTGATGCAGTACGAGCCCTTTCGCGAACTGGGCACGGGAATTTTGGCCTCGGCCGGCATCATCGGAATCGTCATCGGCGTGGCGGCGCAGCGCACGCTCGGCAACCTGATCGCCGGGATCCAGATCGCGTTCACCCAGCCCATCCGGGTGGACGACGTGGTGATTGCGGAGGGCGAGTTCGGCTGGGTCGAAGAGATCACGCTCACGTACGTGGTGGTGCGCGTGTGGGACCAGCGGCGCATCGTGGTCCCCATCACGCAGTTCGTCGAAAAGCCGTTCCAGAACTGGACGCGGACGACGTCGGAGCTGCTCGGCACGGTCTTCCTCTACGTGGACCACACGGTCCCTTTCGATGACCTCCGCACGGCGCTCGGCGAGATCGTGGAGGCGTCCGACTACTACGACGGCCGCGTGTGGCGCCTGCACGTCACCGACACCTCCGAAAAGACGGTGGAGCTGCGCGCGCTCATGAGCGCCGACAGCGCCCCGAACCTGTGGGAGCTGCGCTGCGAGGTGCGCGAGAAGCTGATCGCCTACGTGCAGGCGCACTTCCCGGAGGCCCTGCCGCGGATGCGGGCCGAGGTGCGCGAGAACGGCGTGGAGGGAGGGAGGAGCGGGCGCGCGGGAGAACGAGAGCAGGGAGGCGAGGGGGGCGGGGGGCGGCTGAGCAGCCGATTGCATCTTATGGAGGCCGGAACTAGATTGCGCATGCAGGGGGCGGGAGCGCAGGCATAGTCGCGCCGACATCACACCGTGAGAGCAAGGCGATCGCATCCGGGATCGCCCGGCCCATATCGCTGGCATGTTGTTGAGATCGCCCGCGTTAGCCGTTGACCGGCGCCGGTCATATGCCGCCGCCATCCGTAGAAGATAGGTTATGCGCACAGGATGTATCTGATGAATCGCACCTTCCCGATAGCGCGTGCCGCTCGCGGCTCCGGCTGGATCGTCGCCTTGATCGGTCTTGTGGTTGCCGTGCTCATGGGCGCTCTCCATATCGCCATCTTCAGTGGTCCTGCACTGGTTTTTTGGACCGTAGCTGCTCTTCTTGTCGCCGTCGCTCTCCTGGCAGGTTACACGGCTTACTCAATGCGCAATCTGTGCGTGGAGATCAATTCGCGCGAACTACGCGTCCGCGGTGATCTCTACGGTCGGAGCATTGCCATCGAAAAGCTACAGCCAGAGAAGGCTCGCATTGTTGATCTGCGCGAAGAGGCGGAGCTAAAGCCAGTACTTCGCACAAACGGAATTGGCCTACCCGGCTACCAAGTGGGATGGTTTCGGCTGAATAATGGAGAGAAGGCGTTGCTCTACATGACAGACGAGTCGAAGGTGACGTGTCTTCCGACTACGGAAAGCTACGCGCTACTTCTGAGCGTGGAGAGCGCTGAGGAGTTCCTTGAGGCCCTTCACCAGCCAGCACGCGTTTGACGAGCGAGCGCAGAACAAGGCCATGCACTCGGACCGCGGGCTGGGGCGCATAGGCTGCCGCCTCGCTATTTTGAGAACCAGTCACTTCGGCCAATCGTCGGAGCTTCGAGCAGGCCGGTGATGTCTGTTCGTTATGTCGCATCGCCTTAAGAATTTGCTTCAATTCAATCCATGATCGAAGACGATAGGACTAACTTTCGAGCATTCGCCGGACATTCTTTGGGTGGGGTCGTGGGGACGGCGGTATATGTCACCATTACGGGAGGCATTGGGCCGTTGCTCGGACTGGTTTGCTCTTTGCTAGGGGGTCTTATTCTTGGAATTGCGGAGGTTCTCAGTTGGGCGGTAGAGTCGCGCTGGATCAAGGGAGTTTTATTTGGAGGCGCTGCTGGAGTGCTTGCTGGCACTTCA
>JAAAPH010000103.1 GCA_009908415.1 Bacteroidota bacterium | reverse complement strand
AGGGCCATGCGCTTCGTGGATCGGTCAGGCTGAAGAATGAGGACATGGTAGCGCCTTGTCGCTGTGAACAGAATCGAAAGGGGATTCCGTCGTGTCGTGCGCGCAGGGAGCGGACTGTCGAGCACTTGCCGAACGACCTCGTCCTCAGGGCAGGGACGCCGGCGTGCTTAGGTTCACTGTGTGCCGTCCGGATTGACGGGCGGGCCGTACCGTCCCGAAAAGCCGAAGTGGGCGGTCGACCGGTCGATGAGGCTCTGATACTCGTCCACGATCGCCTGCATTTCTTCCTGGTCGTCCACTATTTCAAGCATCGCCGCCTGAACTCGCACCTCCTGCGGCGACGTTTCCCAAGTCAACATGGACGGTCCGTCTTCCATGTGGCCAATCAACAGTATGTCCCACGGGCCGGTTTGCAACTCGATCGCGGAGGCCACCGGGATGCCCACCTCCTTGTACGCCGGGATGAAGTAATTGCTGACAATCTCCATCGCCCGGTCTTTCTTGCCCGGCTTGTAATCGATCAGCGAAACGCCATTCCATGTGACGTTTTCATAACGCTGCGGCTGAGGCATCTCCCCGTCCTGGCCCTCCTCCTGAGCCTGAGCGGGCGTTGCGATGGGCCCCCAACCGAGCAGCGCGATCCCAAGGGCGCCGACCAGGATGAAAAGAAACGTCCTGCGGATGGTGGATGAATATGCCGAAGGGGTCGTCGAGAATAGAGCAGTCATGACAAATCGCGCGGCTGATTCAAAAGCGTCGACGAGGTAGAACGGCGCAATCGTGGAGCTGAAAAGTTCCGCTTCACACTCGCTCAACAATACGGGAGGTCACCCCCAAACCCCGGACACGAGGAATGTAACGATATCTTGAAGCGATCGGGGTAAAACCGTACCGTCCTCCCCAACTGCGGAGCTACTCCAGGCGAAGAACTATCGTGCCGGACCAGCAACGCGGCGCAGCGCGTGCGCTTTGATCTGAAAGAGGCGTATCCGTGCACGCGTGCACGTCCTGCCCGGGTGGCTTGGGCACGGGCAGAGCGCTCCAAGGGCGATCACCGTCAGGCCGCGTCCTGACTGGAGGAGAAGGAAGTGGCGACTGGGGCTTTCGCGGGACGTGCACTGAGGTGTATGGCACGCAGGTTTTTTCCATCGGTTTGAAACTGCTCACGCGGGCCCAATTCGAATACTTGGACGACTACGAAGTATGGGACCTCACGGTGAGACGCCGTTCCCGGCGGGGCGCTCAGCCCGTAATTACCCCTATTGCAAGCAGGTTCCTGAACGCTATCGTCACCAGTGGATCGTGCTCTGCCCATTCCCCCTTGGCTTGGACGTGGAGTGAGGCCTGGAGGCAATGCGTAGCATCCCCTGACGAGTCGGGGCGTCGGCTCTAAAGATCGGCTCTGAAGCCTACCCGCCTCCCGGTACCCACTCGGTGCCGGGCACCGTGCTTGGTTTAGCTGCCCCGCCTGATTTCCTCGCCGATCGTGCCGTCGTCGTTGATTTCGTTGATGTACACCTCACCGTTAGATGCCTTCAGCGTGAGGAGATACATCTGATTGGCTACTTCGAAAAAACTGGCCGTGGTGTATCCTTGGGTCCAGTCGTCGTGGACAACCTCCGGCCCCACCGTGCCATCGTCATTCATTGCATTGACGTAAACCTCGCCGTCGGATTCCTTCAGAAGGAAGAGGTAAGTCTGGTTATTCACCTCAAAGAACTCGACGGTTGTCCATCCGCTGCTCCAGTCTTCGTGGAGAACCTGCGCGCCCACGGTACCGTCGGGGTCCATTTCATTGATGTACATCTCTCCGCTGGAGGCCTTCAGCGTGAAGAGATACATTTCGCCTCCGGTCTCGAAGAACTTCGCCGTGGTATAGCCTTGAGACCATCCATTGGCCACTTCCGCCGATTCGCGATACTCGAGACTGGCGCCGGGTTCTGCGCGGAGCCGGTACTTCATGCTCTTCGCTGCGCTCCTGCCGTTGAAGAAGACGGAGACGATGCGTCCTGCTACATCGTTGAGCTCTCTGGTCCAGGTGTTTCCTTTGTTGCCGAGGCCGGGCGCCATCTGAAAATTCCAAACCCTATCCTCGGTGCCATCGGGCAAGAACGTACAAACGGTCACGTCCGTCTTGCCCCTAAATCTGAGTTTTTCGACGGAGAGGTTGAGGGTAGCGGCGGTGATCGGAGATTCCGTGACAAACATGCGGGTACCCGAACTTCGAATCGTGCCTTCGTGATGTTGGTTGAGGGCCAGGCGCCGCGGTCCAAAAGTGGCCCAGCTGTTCCGGGCCAGCCTATTCCAGGCTTGGATCATGCCGTCGGCCATTTCTGCAGCCTCGTCCGCTTTTCCCACACAGGCCTTATATTTAGAAACTGCCTGAGGAAGCGACGTCCCACCTGAAGCGACAACCGTCCCCGCCGTGACGCCCGCACAACCCACCTGTTGTGCAATGTCCCCGTACTCAGACCAAAGATCCGAGGCGACTTGGGTTGCTGATTGACAGCTCTGAGCCCGAGCGGGGTCCGGCGTAACAGCGAGGCCTAAAATCAGGAGTGCGGAAGAGAAAACGAAAAGGAGGAAGCGGTCGAAGAGTTGGTCGTTCACAGCGTATTTGGGTTGATTGGCTGGGAGATCGTGAGAGCGGTTGGTTGAACACATTGGTGCAGCGGTATTTCAGGAGCGCAGTGAACAAAAAGTGTCTTCAAGAATGCGGTTCGCGTGCCTACCGCACCACCGTCAGTTTGTGCGTTGCGGTGCGGCCGTCGCTTGTGAGGCGCACGAAGTACACGCCACTGGACAGGCCGCGCGCGTCGAAGCGAATCTGCCGGCGCCCGGCGTCCTGCCGCTGGTCAACCAGCGTCCTGATTTGACGCCCGATCATGTCAAAAATGGCGATTCGCACTTCACCCGCCTCCGGCACCTCATAGCGGATCGTGGTGTGGTCTGCAAACGGATTGGGGTAGTTGCCATGCAGCGCCAACTGCTCGGGTGCGCTGAGCGTCACCGCGACGGCTTCGCTCAGCGCGGCGTCGCCGTCGGTGTCGATCTGACGGAGGCGATACCGCAGCGAATCGGCCTCGAAGGGGATCGCGCGGTCGGTGAAGGCGTAGCGGTGCGTTGCCGTCGTGGTGCCGTGGCCGTCCACGAAGCCCACCGGCTGCCAGGAAGACGCCGTACCTCGGCGGCGCTGCACCTCGAAGCCCGCGTTGTCCGTCTCCGAGGCCGTGGTCCAGCTCAGCCGCACCGATTCGTCGTCGACCTGAGCCGTGAACGCGGTCAACTCCACCGGGACGGCCTGACTGGACACGACCGTCGACGCGTCTGCGGAGGAGGGGGCCGGCTCTGCGTTGCCGAGCGCATCCTCCGCCACGCTGTAGAAGGCGTACTCCACGCCGCGCTGTCCGGTAAACGTCGCCGCGGTGGCCGTCGTGTCGGCGATCCACGGGGTGTACGGGCCGCCGTTCGCGGAGACCATGATGCGGAATCGCTTCAGGCCGCTGCCGGCGTCGGAGCCGCCCCAGGTGACCGTGAAGTCGAGCGAGTCCTGCGTCGCGTCGAGCGGCTCGACCTGGCTCGACGGCGGCGCCACGTCCAAGACGTTCGACCAGACGGGCGTGTCGATCGGGGCGTTCTCATCGAACACGATCCGCGCCGCCGCGCCGAACTGGGCGCCGGACGCCGTGCTCTCCGCCAGATCGGCGAAGTAGCTGACCGAGCCCTCGCCCTCGGGCGGGTTGTCATTCGGAGGGAGGAAGCCGGCCAGCGGGTCGGAGGGGGGAGCGCCTGTCTCCGGGTTCAGCGAGGTGAACGTCCAGGTGAGCACGCCGGTCGTCGCGTCGAGGGTGCCCTCGATGCGCAGCCGCAGATCCCGCGCGGGGCGCAGGTCGACCTCTCGGCGGAAGGCGGTCGTGTCCTCGGGCACAGCCACCGACGTGTCGCCGAAGGTAACCGTTCCAAAGGAGAACGACGACAGGTCGAAGCGATCGGTGTCCAGCGTGTCGCTGATAACCACATCCTGGGCCGGCGCGGTGGCATCCGGCTTGTTCTCGAAGAAGACGGTGTACGGCAGCGAGTCCTGTTGTGCGATGTAGCGCGGGGCGGCTACGCCGGATAGGCCGCGCTTATCGTTCGGATCGACAGCGGCGACGCACGTCGTGGAGGCTGCGTCGCTCGCGGCGGCGACGGTGCTGGGGTCCGGAATGCACTGTTGCACGGCGCCCTTGATGCCGCCGGTCTTGCCCGCAACGTCGTTGAGCTTGTCCACGATCTGTACAAGCGTCCCGAACCCGGCGAGGTCGCCGCCACACTGCGCGGCCTGGTAGACTTGGGATGAGAGGTAGCCGGGGAGGTCAAAGCTTCCCGAGTAAAACCCGCTTGCGACTTTGATGCTGATGCCGGCTCCCAGCTTGAGGCAGTCGAGGCCCGGCGTGAAGCTTAGCACCAGCTCCGAAGCTTTGAAGGCGCACTGCACGAGGCCCGTCTCCGTGGCCTGCTGGTCGCCGAGGCTGATCCTCGTGGTGACCTGCTCACCCGCGCTCGGGCACGAGTTAATCGTGGTCTGGGCGACCGGGCCGGTGCCGTTCAGGAGGGCCATGCGCGTCGTCGTCTTGGCGCCTACGTCCCGCTTGGTGGCGCTCCCCGTGCCCCCACTCGACGGCGAGAACAGACGCTCGGTAGTCAGGCGCGGGTAGCTTTTGCCCTCCGGAGGCTCGGGCGGCGTGATGCCGAAGCGTCCCATCCGGCACTTCAGGTATTCGTAATTGTCTTGTTGCGTACAGGACGCGAAAGGTGATGCCGCGGTGATGCCTCCGAACTGATCGAGCGTCTGCAGTACGAGCTCACTCGACGGATTGTTGACCTGCTGCGTCACCGAGAACGAGCCCCCCGTGCCCGCCGGCGAGGCCGCGGCTCGGGCGAACGGCGGCGCTTGCATGGACACCGTCAACTCGGGCGCGGGAGGGTCTGGCAGCGAGCCGTCGAAGACGCGGAGGGCCCCTGATCTGTACTCGACGGCCAGCGTTACGTCACCGGTCTCCGCATCGTCGATTGTGGCGAACCGCCCCGTCCGGGTGCCTGACCAGCGGAGGGGGCGCAGCAGGTCGTCCGCGCCCGGCGCATACCCGTTGAGGAAGGCCAGCCGCAGCGTGCCGTCCAGCTCGACGGTCTCGGCGTCGAGCTGGTCGTAGCCGTCTCCGGCTGTCGTGCCGCCGAGCTCCAGGTCGAGCGAACTGCCCGCTCGCTGCCGGTAGTCGCCTTGGATGGTCAGTCTGGCCGTCGCGTCGGCCCCGCCCGGCTGAACGGCGCCCGAGTCGCTGGCCACGTTGCCGGTGATGAAGCCCGTACCTCGCAGGGTGCCGCCGTCTGTCAGGCGGAGCACGGTGGCGGGGTCGCTCGGGATGCGCCCGAAGCGGCCCTGCGTGATCGAGCCCGGATCGGCCAGTGCGACCGTGCCGCCCCGCACGCGCACCGGACGTTCGGCGTAGAGCGCGCCCTGCACGTCGACCGACCCGCGCGTGGTAAGCGAGGAATCCGACTCGTAGGTCAACCGCGCGTCAGCGGCCACGGTGACCGTTGAGGGTGCGTCGAAGACGATGCTCGTGGTGTCGGGCCACAGGTCGAGGATTCCGTCGACGCGGTAAGAGCCGCCTTGGTCGCGGACTGGTCCCTCCCACCGCAGATGGTTGTCGGCATCGACCACGAGGGTGCCGTGGTTCGTGAGGGTCCAAGCGTTGGTGGAGCGGCCGCCGTCGCTCTTCGTCAGGGTTCCCTCATTGAGGAGCGTGGGCGGAACCGAGTCGTTCGAGCCCCCAGACCAGTTGAAGCCGGTCCGGAGGTCGAGGCGCGCGCCGCGCGCAATCGCAATCGTGGCGCCATCACGTCCCACAACCTCACCGCCCGTGTGGGTGGCGGACGCCCCCTCGGGGATAGTGACGCGCCGCCCGTCGAGCGTGCCGCCGTTCTTGATGCGGACCCCGCCGCTTGCGACGGTCTCGCCCGAGCCGGTGAGCGCGCCGCCTTCCCAGTCGAAGCGGCCCACAACGGTGAGGTCGTGGAGGCTCTGGAAGCGGCCGTCGTCGAGGGTCATCGTCCCCTCGGCGGTAAGCGGGGAGCGGACCGTCATCCGGCTTTTGGGCCCGACGAAGAGTTGTCCGACCGAGAGCGGCGTCGTGGTGTCTGTCGTCAGGAGGCCGGCATTGCGTTCCATGACGACGGCCGTGGCGCCGAGGTCCTGCAGGTTGGCGCGCTCGGCGATCGTGACGTCGGCGCGGTTGGTGCCGTCGACCTTGGTGGTGCCATCCACGTCGTACGTGCCGTGGATGGTGAAGACGGCGGAGGTGTCGCGCACCTCCACGCGCCCTCGCCGTCCGAAGCTGATGGTACCGGTCGAGTCGGTGGCAATCGTGGAGCCGCCGCCGAACGTGATGGGCTCGATTTGCGGCCGAAAGCTGAGCTGCCCGTCTTGAACGGCGCGGTACGTGCCGTCGTGGTCGGTCAGCGGGCCGGTCAGGCGCAGGTCTTCGACCTGATTGTGCGTCTGGGTGATGACGTCCTTCGGGCTCGTCGCGCTCTCCGTCGCGGACGAGGCGCTGTAATCCACCCGCACGGTGCCGTAGTTTTCCAGCGCCCACGCCACGTTCGTGCGCGACTCGACGGCCGTCTTCTCCAGCGTGCCACGGTTGATGATCGTAGGAATCGCGTCGCCTTGCGCGGATACGTTCAGGTCGCTAAAGGTCTCGATGTCGAAGACCGCGCCGGGTTGGATGTCGAGCACGGCGCCGTTCCCGCCCCGCAGGTACGCGCCGGAGTACGTCCCGGTAGCTCCGTCTGGAATGATGAGCCGATGCGCGTCCAGGCGCTTCACGTTGCTGGCGCTGCCGGCGCCGCCGGTCAGCAGGAGGCCGCCCGCGGCCGTGATGGAGCCCGACCCCATGAGGGTGCCCCCTTTCCAGGTGAGGGCGCCCTCCACCGTCGTGGCGCCTCCGCTTTCGAACCGGGCGCTGGCATTATTGACGGTCATCGGGCCTGCTACCGTTAGGTCGCCGCGCATCGTCAGGCGGCCCCGGGCGTTAAGGTCGAGCCGACCGACGGTCAGCGGCGCCGTGGGCTCCACGGTCAGCTTGCCCCGGTCGCCGATGATGAGCGCCTCGCCGCCCAGGCGTTGCACGTCAGCCGCCGCGGCGATCGTGACGTCGACCGCGGGAAACTCCTCGCCAATCTTGGTGCGGCCGGCGATATCGACGGTGCCTTCGATCGTCAAAGCCGGAGGCGTGTCCGCATCGGACGAGTGGCTGAGGCGAAGCGTGGCCCCCGGATCGGCTGCCAGGGTGGAGTTCGTCGTAAAGGTGGCATCGTTGGAGGGCCACAGGTCGAGGCGGCTGTCCGATCCGGCTGCGCGGTAGGTTCCCCCGACGTCGTTAAGGCGGCCCGTCAGGCGCAGCGTGCGGCCGTTCTCGGCCACGAGCGTCCCGTGATTCTCGACGGTCCACGACACGACCGTGCGCGAGTCGGTCGTCTTCTGAACCGTCCCGCGGTTGATGAGGACCGGTGGGCTCGTGCTGCCGGCGGCAATCGACAGGTTGCGGAAGTGCTGGATATCGAGCGTGGCGCCGGTTTGGATAGCCATCACAGCGCCGTTCGCCCCCTCGAAGTCGTTGCGAGATCGGGTTGCCGTCTGGCCCGTGGGAATCACCAGGCGGCGCGCGTCTAGGGTGCCGCCCTGAAGGTCGGCTCCGCCATTCGCGCGGGTCGTGCCCGTGCCGGCCATGGTGCCGTTGTCCCACGTGAGCGGGCCCTCGACGATGAGCGTACCGCTTCCTGTGAGCGTGCCAAAGACGAGGGTGTAGGGGCCGTTGACCGTCAGGTCGGCGCCAAGCTGTAGCGTGGCGTCACGGGTGTCGAGGCGCAGGCGCGCCACCGTGCGGGCCGTGCTAACGTGCACCGTGTAAGCGCTACGCA
>JAAAPH010000443.1 GCA_009908415.1 Bacteroidota bacterium | reverse complement strand
CCCTGTGCCTGGCGGAGTAGCGTGCGGTCGGCCAGCGTGGTGCCCAAGGCGAGCGCGATGTTGGGGCCGATCAGGGGCGCAATCACCATCGCACCGATGACGACGGCCACGCTGTCACGCAGCATGCCGCCGGCGGCCACGATCGTCGAGAGCGCCACGAGCATGTAGTGCACGCTCGTGACACTGATCGAGTCGGTCACGTCTTGATACAGCTCTTCCCGGCTGATCCGCGCGACCGACGTTGTTTCGTTCTGGTCTTCGTCTTCTGCGGAAGCGGGTTCGGCCTCCTCCTCGTTTTCCTCTTCAGGCTCTGGGCGCGGTAGCGTAGCCTCCACGGGCGTGAGGATGATGCGGTAGTCCTCGACCGGGCCCAGCGCGTCATGAAGCCACTCCATGAAGGCCTCCGTGTCCTCCACGTTGAGCAGTACGCGTTCGAGCTTGCGTTCCTCGGCGAGCATGAGGGTTTGCCGGTCGAGCACTGGATGATCGTCTTCGAACGGCGGCAATTCATCGTGGGCCGTGGGGAGGTAGATGTCGACCAGGCGAAGGGCCATAGGTGGCGGGCCGAAGAGGGCTGTTCAGTGCGAAAGCGAGGGGTTGAGAGGCGGGGTAAAGCAGGCAAGGGGCACTTGGCGGAGAGGACCTCGTTGTCCATAGTAGAAACCATCGTCGACTTCTTCACCTGCGGTCCACTCGCATGCGTGTTCTTGCCCGCTACTTCCTCCGGGGGCTCGTCGTCATCGTCCCACTTGTCATCACGCTGTACGTGGTGTACGCCCTGTTCACGTGGGTCGACAGCCTCCTGCCCTTTTCGTTTCCCGGCCCGGGTGTGCTCGTTGCCCTCGTGCTCACGACCCTCACCGGGTATCTGGCGTCCAATTTTTTGACGCGCCGGCTGTTCGACTGGATGGAAGCCGGTCTCACGCGCATCCCTTTCGTGAGCGTCATCTACCGCTCGATTAAGGAGATCACAGACGCGTTTGTTGGGGACCACCCGCGATTCCAACGGCCCGTACGCCTCCGGTTTTCGGATGAGACGGACACTTATTTCGTCGGCTTTCTCACCCAGGAACAGGTCGAAGTCGGTGGCGAGGAGGAGTACGTGGCCGTGTACTTGCCCTGGTCGTACAACATAGGCGGTAATTTGATTGTCGTGCCAGCCCGCCTCGTCGAGCCGCTCCCGGCGTCCAGCTCCCGCGTGATGACGTACGTGATGTCGGGTGGACTCGCTGAGGGCGGCGATGCGGACTGGCCCGTCATGCGTCGTGCCCCGTCCGGATGATGCTCAAACAGGCCTCACCACGCGTTCCGATGGCTGCCTTAGGAATAGATGCAGGCTCCCGTCGCGCCCTCTGCCAGGTGTTGCTGGCCCTCCTGCTGGTGGGCGGCGGAGTCGCTACCCATCCGCTCCGCAGTGTTGCGCAGTTACGTCCCGACGCGATTGCGGAGTTCATCCGCACGCGGGTCGAGGCGCTGCACGACCGCACGGGGACGTCCACCGCAGGCGGCGATCTCCTTGTCGCGCGGCAGGCGCTGCCTCGCTTCTACGTGCAGCGGCAGTTTGCGCCCGCTTGGGTTCATGTAAGGGGGGTGCATCCGCATGCCGACAGCCTGCTCGCGGTGATCGACGGCGCCGCAGCGGAGGGGTTGCGGCCGGCCGACTACCACCGCGACCGGCTGCATGCCGAGGCCTCCGCCGCCCGCGCTGCGGCCGCGCCCGATGCGCGCCGCCTTGCCGCGCTCGACCTGCTACTCACCGATGCGTTCCTGCTGTACGGATTCCACCTACTGCACGGGCGCGTCGCCCCCGAAACGCTTGCGCCCAACGGATCGATCGGGCGCCGCATGACTGACGTTGTCGCCGTGCTGGAAGAGGCGCTGGCAAGCGGGTCGATGCGGGACCACCTGCACGGATTGGCGCCGCAGCAGCCCGAGTACACGTGGCTCCGGGCGGCGTTGGCGCGGTACCGTGGACTGCAACGCGCCGGCGGATGGCCGGCCGTTTGGAAGGGGACTTCACTTCGTGTTGGGGCCGTGGGACCGCGGGTGAAGCTTCTCCGCGATCGGTTGCGGGCAACGGGCGATCTCAGAGCGGGTTCGGTCGCATCGGAGGCGGCGGCCATGACGTTCGATCGGGGGCTCGAAGCGGCCGTCGAGCGGTTCCAGGCCCGACACGGCCTCGACGAAGATGGCATCGTGGGCACCGCCACCCTGCAGGCGCTAAACGTGTCTGTTGCAGCGCGCGTCCGGCAAATCCAGCTCAACATGGAGCGGTGGCGTTGGCTGCCCCAGGACCTCGGCGCACGGCATCTGATCGTCAACATTGCCGGCTTTGCGCTTCGCCTCGTGGACCACGAGCAGGAGGTCATGCGCATGCGCGTAGTGGCCGGCCAGCCGTATCGGCAGACGCCTGTCTTCTCAGACACCATCTCGTACCTCGTGCTGAACCCGTACTGGCACGTGCCACACCGTATTGCAGTGGAGGACAAGCTGCCCCTCATCAAGCAAAATCCCGACTACCTCGCGCAGCAGCACATGACGCTCTTGCGTGGCTGGGGGGCGGATGCCAAAGTCATCGACCCGGCGACCGTCGACTGGTCCGCCGTGACGGCCGACAACTTTCCGTACCGGCTGCGGCAAGATCCTGGGCCGCAGAATGCGCTCGGCCGCGTCAAGTTCATGTTTCCGAACAGGCACAACGTGTATCTCCACGACACGCCGAGCCGGTCGCTCTTTGCCCGCGCCGAGCGCAGCTTCAGCTCCGGTTGCATTCGGCTGGAGCACCCGCTCGCCCTCGCGCGTTACCTACTGACCGACCAGCCCGCCTGGACGGAGGCACGCCTCCAGCAGGTGCTCGACACCAATGTCGAGCGCACCGTGCCGCTCAAACAGAAGATGCCGGTCCACCTCCAGTACTGGACGGCCTGGGCCGAGCACGACGGCACGGTCCACTTCCGGCGCGACGTTTACGAGCGCGATGAATCGCTCGCTCGCGCGCTTGATGAGCCGCCGAGGCCGCGGTTGCAAGGGCATGACCCCGATCACTGATTCGCGCCGGCCGGCGTGGACGCCGGCGTGGGGTCCACCTGCTGCTGGATGGTGGCCGTCAATGCAGCGAGGTCGAAGCCCAGCAGATCGGCCAGCGTGGCGCCCACGAACGTATTGTCGTGGTGGCCCGCGAATCGGTTCGCGCCCGGACCGTACGCGTAGAGGTTAACGTCGATGGCCGTATGCCCGCCCGTCGTCCACCCCACGCGCGCCCGCTGGCTGACGACCTCCGTCAGCGTACGATTGAGCGCGCCGGGGTCATCCACGTGCGTACGCAAACGGGCAAGTTCATCGGAAGTCAGTGCATCGATGCCCGTCAGCTCACGAATCACATTCGGCCGGATGACCTGGATCGTGTCGCCGTCGACGGGCACGGTTGCAAGCGCTGCGCCCAGGATGGTGCCGTGCGACGCCTGGACGCGATCCAGCACGGCCGGATCCCACGCGTAGACGCCGTCGCGGCCCAGCGACATGCCGCCGGTTTCGTGGTCGGAGACGGACACGACCAGCGTGTTGCCGTCGGCGCGCGCCGCCTCAAGGGCCACCTGGGCGCCCTCGTTGTACGCCAGGATGTCGTGCAGGTGCGCCGCCGCATCGTTGTTGTGGCCGGCGTGATCGATGCGGCTCGCCTCCACCATCAGAAAGTAGCCATCCTCATCGTCCTGCAACAGCTCGATGGCCTTCGCCGTCATCTCGGCAAAGCTGGGCTGGGCGGCGGGGGCGCGGTCGACTTCGTAATCCATGTGGCTGCTGCTGAAGAGGCCGAGGACCGGTGGGGCAGCAATCGCATCGAGCTGGTCGCGGTTGGCCACGTACTGGTAGCCATTGCGTTCGGCTTCGGTGACGAGGTTGCGCCCGTCCCGGCGGTCGCCGCCGTCCGCCGCCGGCAAGAAGTGGCGCCGCCCGCCGCCAAGGATCACCTCAATGTCCTTTGCGATCTGCTGTGCGGCGATTTCGTTCTCCATGCCACGATCCACCACATGCGACGAAAAGGCTGCCGGCGTCGCGTGCGTGATACGGCTCGTCGCCACAATGCCGGTGGCCATGCCGCGGCGTTCGGCCGCTTCCAGCAGCGTCGCTACGGGCTGCTGGTCGGTATCGACGGCAATGGCGCCGTTGTACGTTTTGGTGTTCGCAGCGTACGCCGTGGCGCCGGCCGCCGAGTCGGTGATGCGGCTGTCGGCGGCGAAGGTGCGCACCGAGCCGACGAGCAGGCTGTCGAGCGCGAGGGTGGTTGCGTCATCCCGGTAGCGCAGGTAGTCACGCGCCATGGTGGCGCTCGCCGGCCCGTAGCCGTCCGGGATGATGAGGATTACATTCTGTGGACGATCGGGGGCGAGGTGCTGCTGCGCCGACGCTGGCGCGCCCCACACAGCCAACGCAACGAGCGTGGTGAGCAGGGCATGTGCGGCGCGGCGCACAGAGGAAGGAAACATAGAACGCAAGGCAAGTGCGACGGAATGGCGGGTAGGCGGTCAAGGGGAAGGCGACGCAGGTACAACGCGTCCGTCCGGTAGGATACGCTCGTTCGGACCGGGCGGTTGCGTCGGGAAGCGATTCATTGGCACGTCGGGATTGCGATCCTTCGGCACGTAGTGCGTGTGGTCGCCATGCGGGATCTCCATGTAGGACTGATCCGGGAACGGATTCAGCACCTTATAGAGGACGAAGGCAAAGAAGACGGCTGCCACGCCCAGCAAGATCCAGCGGCGGGTCGGCGTGCGGTTGGGCGCCGTGGTGGGTTCGGCCGAAGAAGGATCCGACATGGGAAAAGGGGCGAATCGTGAAGTATCGTACTGCGAAATCCTATCTCCAGCGGCCGGATTCAGTTCCCAACCGGGAGATCTGCCCGCCGGGACGGGCATTGCTAACGACTCTGTAACGCAGGGCGTGCTTCTTGACAGGGGGCGGCGCCGGTGGCTACGTTATCGTCGATGTACCGTATGGCTTGCTGCACCGCTCCCCCCTGCGCAGGATTGGAGGAGCGCTGTATTCAACGTTCCACCCGAAGGACTTACCCACACACATGAATACCATCATGCCTCGCACTTTCCGTCTTGCTCTACTGCTGCCGCTCGCGCTGGCCGTATTCCTTGTCGGATGCGGTGGTGGCGAAACCGATCCCGGCGTCACCATCACGCCGGGCGAACGCTCCCCGGCCATCGAGGGTGCCGCGGCGAGCTTTGCCTCGCCGGAAGACAGCGTCGTCGTCGACGATCCCAACGTTTCTGTGGTCGTCAATGTTGAGAACTTTGAGGCGGGCGTTCAAACCGAGACGCCGCGCGCTGAGGAGATTGCCAACTCCGGCAACGGGCAGCACACACACGTCATCGTGGACAACGAGCCGTACCTGGCAAATTACACGCCGGGCGAGCCGTTCGATATCGGGACGCTGGAGCCGGGGGCGCACTCGCTCGTCACGTTCCCGAGCCGCTCCTACCATGAGGCCGTGAAGAACGATGGCGCGCACGATATTCTCAACTTTTATGTGGGCGAAGAAACGGGGGCGTTCCCGCTCGACCCGTCGCAGCCCACCATTATCTACAGCCGCCCGAAGGGCACGTACAGCGGCGCCGGGGCCGAGCGCATCATGCTCGACTTCTACCTGCACAACGTGACGCTGAGCGACGACGGCTATAAGGCGCGCTACACGGTGCGCCCGGCCGATGCCGCGGCCGATGCCGAGCCGATCGCGTCCATTACGCTCACCGAGTGGACTCCCGCGTTCATCACCGGATTGGGGTCGGGGAACTACATCTTCCGGCTGGAGCTGGTCGACGCCGACGGCAACGTAGTGCCGGGCACGTTCAACACCACCGAGCGCGAAATTACCGTGGAGCGCGGCGAGATGTAGTCGCTTCGCATCGTGTCAGATGAGCGATGGCCCCGGTCGGATCCCGTACACGTGCGGGAACGGGCCGGGGCGTCGCTGTATATACCCGGCATCGACGCTTTCCTGCTAATCGCCCCGGTCCGCATGTCCCGCTGCTCCCTTGGCTACCGATTGGTCACCGTCCTCACGCTGCTGCTCCTGGGCTGTGGCCCGTCGCAGGCGCATCAGGCCGCGCCGCATCCCGGCATCGATGTGCTCCACTACACATTCCAGTTGACGCTCTCGGACGCGTCCGACCGGGTTCGGGGCGAGGCCACGGTCCGGCTCCGCGTCGAGAGCGATACGCTCACGGCGGCGCGGCTCGATCTCATCGGCGTCGACGGCGGCACCGGGATGCGCGTCTCCTCCGTGACCAAAGACGGGGCGCCCGCCGATTTCTCGCAGTCGAACAACCACGTGCACATCGCGCTGGAGGACGCGTCGGTCGGGGCGGAGCACACGTTCGTCGTGGCGTACGAGGGCATTCCGGCGGATGGGCTCATCATTGGGGAGAATCAGCACGGCGACCGCACCTTCTTCGGCGACAACTGGCCGAACCGCGCGCGCCACTGGCTGCCGACCGTCGACCATCCGAGCGACAAGGCGACCGTCGAGTGGATCGTGACGGCGCCCTCGCGCTACGAGGTCGTCGCCAACGGGGCGCTCGTCGAAGAGACCGACCTCGCCGACGATCAGCGCCGCACGCACTGGCGCACCACCGAGCCGCTGCCGACGAAGGTGATGGTCATCGGCGTGGCCGACTTCGCCGTGCAGGACGTGGGCACCTACGACGACACGCCGATCCAGAGCTGGGTCTACCCGGAAGACACCGCCCGCGGCTTCCGCGACCTCGGGCAGGCCGAGCGCGTCCTGCGCTTCTTCGAGCCGCGCCTCGGCAACTATCCGTACGCTAAGCTCGCCAACGTGCAATCCACCACGCGGTACGGCGGGATGGAGAACGCGAGCGCCATCTTCTACAGCGAATCCGCTGTGGCCGATCGCGAGAACGACGAGCCGCTCGTCGCCCACGAGATCGCTCACCAGTGGTACGGCAACACCGTCACCGAGACGGACTGGCCGCACCTGTGGCTGAGCGAAGGCTTCGCCACGTACCTGACGCAGCTCTACCTCGAAGATGCCTACGGCCGCGAGCGCCGGCGCATGGGTATGCGGAATGCGCGCCGCCGCGTCGTCCAGTTCGCCGAGGCCAACCCGACCGAGCCGCTCGTCGACACGACGTACACCGACCCGACCGAGCTGCTCACCACAAACCCGTACCAGAAGGGGGCGTGGGTGCTGCATATGCTCCGCCACCAGGTCGGCGACTCGACCTTTTGGGATGGACTCCGTGACTACTACGCCACGTTCCGCCAGCAGAACGCGAGTACGGACGACTTCCAGCAGGTGATGGAAGACGCGTCGGGGCAGTCGCTCGGCTGGTTCTTCGAGCAGTGGACGCGCCGCCCCGGCCAGCCGCACGTCGACGGCACGTGGCGGTACGATGAGGCGTCGGGCACGGTCACCGTCTCGCTCCGGCAGACGCAGGACGCGGCCCCCTTCCGGCTGCGGCTCGACCTCGGCTTCTATCCGGACACCGGCCCCACGCCCATTCTCCGGACCATCCAGATGGACGAGCGCACGCACGCGGTGACCTTTGCGCTCAAAGACGCCGGCCGCATCACCGACGTCCAACTCGATCCGCACGCGTGGACGCTCATGACCTCGACGTTCGAGCGCGAGTGAGCCCGCACCGCATCCTTTCACGGATCCCACGACATGACCATGCCCGTTCGATCCATTCGATCCGCCATTCTGATCGCGCTCTTTGGCGTGCTCCTCGGCACGGGATGCGGCAATGAGCCCGCCGATCCCACGACGGCGTCTGACGAGAACGCGGATGCGCTCTTTCGCGACGTGACGGAGACGCACCTGCCCACCGATGCACTCGGCGGCTACAGCATGGACGCGATGGCCGCCGACGTGGATGCGGACGGCGACCTCGACATCGTCATTGCGCACGAGTACGAGCCGAACATCCTGCTC
>JAAAPH010000406.1 GCA_009908415.1 Bacteroidota bacterium | reverse complement strand
CCGCTCATCGGACGGCTCCGGGCGCTCGGCGTCACGCGCCGCGAGGTGTTCGGGCTTGTGCTCGGCGAGGCCGCGCTGATCGGGCTCGTGGGCACGGGCATCGGGCTGCTGCTCGGCATCGTGCTGGCGACGGGGCTCGTCCAGCTCGTCACGCAGACGATCAACGACCTATACTTCGTGGTGACCGTGCGCGAGCTGGCCATCGCGCCCTTCACGCTCCTCAAGGGCGCCGTGCTGGGCCTTGGGATGACGCTGGCGGCCGCCGTGGCGCCGGCGCGCGAGGCCACGAACGCGCCCGTCAACGTGGTGCTGCAGCGCTCGGCGCAGGAGACGGGCGTGCGCGATCTGGTGCCGCGGCTGGCGGGCCTCGGGGGGCTGTTTGGCGCGGTGGGGGCCGGTCTGCTCATCGTGTCGGGGCAGAGTATCGTGTGGAGCTACGCCGGGCTTCTCGGCATCATCCTGGCCGCGGCGCTCCTGGCGCCGGCGGCGATCGTCGGGCTGGCCCGTGCGCTCCGCCCGCTGATGAACGCGCTCTTCGGCGTGCTCGGGCGGATGGCCGCGCGCGGGGTGGTGTCTACGCTGAGCCGGACGAGCGTGGCCATCGCGGCGCTCATGGTGGCCATCGCGGCGACGGTCGGCGTCGGTATCATGGTGGACAGCTTCCGCGGCACGGTCGAGTCGTGGCTGAGCCATTCGCTGCAGGCCGACGTCTACATCCAGCCGCCGAGCCTCGTCTTCCGCCGCTCGAACGCCACGCTGCAGCGCGCCGTCGTCGATCGCATCCAGTCGACCGAGGGCGTGGCCGGCAGCCACTCCGTCCGCCGCGTCGACGTGCAGGCCGATGTGGGGCCCACCGAGCTCGTCGCCGTCGACCCCGGCCCCAACACGCCAGACGTGTACCGCTTCAAAGCGGGGAACCCCGACGCCATCTGGCGCGACTTCGAGGCGGAGGACTTCGTGCTCATCTCCGAGCCGTACGCCTACCGATACGGCCTCGGCGTGGGCGACACGCTGCGGCTCCAGACGGACCGGGGCGCGGCCGTCTTCCCGATCCGCGGCGTGTTCTACGATTATGGCTCCGACCTCGGCGTCGTCCTCACGAGCCGGTCGACCTACACGCGCTACTACGACGACCGCGGCATCTCGGGCGTAGCCGTGAACGCGGCACCGGGACAGGACGTGGACGCGCTCGTCGAGCGCATCCGGGCCCGCGCGCAGGGGATGCAAGACATCGTCGTGCAATCGAACCGCGGCCTGCGCGAGTCGTCGATGCGCATCTTCGACCGGACGTTCACGATCACCACCGTGCTGCGGCTCCTCGCCATCGTCGTGGCCTTTATCGGCGTGCTGAGCGCGCTCATGGCGTTGCAGCTCGAGCGCGAGCGCGAGTTCGGCGTCCTCCGCGCGACGGGCATGACGCCGGGCCAGGTGGGCCGCTACGTGACGATGCAGACCGGCGTGATGGGCTTTGTGGCCGGCCTGCTGTCCATTCCGCTGGGGCTCGCGCTGGCGTACGTGCTCATCTTCGTGATCAACAAGCGCTCGTTCGGCTGGACGCTCCAGCTGGAGGTCGCGCCCGCCATCCTCGGCCAGGCGCTGCTGCTCGGCCTCGCGGCGGCGCTGCTGGCCGGCGCCTACCCGGCGTGGAAGATGGCCCAGTCGAACCCGTCGAACGCGCTACGGGAATGACAACATCGGTTTCAAGTTGGAAGGTTTGAAATTTGGAGCGTTATAGGATGGGCACCTTACCGAATGTTTCAGGCTATGCCGGTTTCCACTGTGAGGCCGAGTGGGCTACTAATCTTCTCCAGCCATCAACCTGCTAACTTTCAACGTTCCAACCTTCAACCATCAAACGCATGCGCCGCTTTGTACTTGCCACCCTCGCGATCCTGGGCCTCCTTGGCATCGGGGCGTACGTCTTCACCCCATCCGGGGACGCGGCGTTGGAGACGTCCGTGTCCGTGGCCGAGGCGATGGGCGGCAGCGACACGACGGGCTACCGCCGCGCCGAAACGGTGCGCGATTTTACGTTCCCGCGCGATCACGGGCCGCACCCCGGCTTCAAGACGGAGTGGTGGTACCTGACCGGCAACCTCGACGCGCCCAATGGCCGTCACGTCGGCTATCAGTTTACCCTCTTCCGCGTGGCGCTCACGCCTCCCGCCGACAGCGGCCGGGCCGTGCGGGTAGCCACCGCCGCCGGGGCCGACACGTCGGACTGGGCGACGAACCAGTTTTACATGGGGCACTTTGCGGTGAGCGATGTGGCGAACGCCCAGATCTACCCGGCCGAGCGGTTCAGTCGGGCGGCAGCGGGGCTGGCCGGCGCGCAGGCCGAGCCGTTCCGCGTGTGGCTGGAAGACTGGCAACTGGCCGGCACCGGCACCGGCGCGTTTCCCGCCCGGCTTCAGGCGGCATCGGATGACGTCGCGATCGATCTCACCGTCCGCCCGGCGAAGCCGCCCGTGTTTCAGGGCGAGCGCGGCCTCAGCCAGAAGGGGCCGGGCACGGGCAATGCGTCGTACTACTATTCGTACACGCGCCTCGCCACCGACGGCACGGTCGTCATCCAGGGCGACACGCTGCAGGTAACGGGCCGCAGCTGGATGGACCGCGAGTGGAGCACGAGCGCCCTCGGCGAAAACCAGGTGGGCTGGGACTGGTTTGCGCTGCAGCTCGACGACGGGCGCGACATCATGTACTACCAGATCCGCCAGCAGGACGGGTCGCCCAGCCCGTTCACTGAAGGCGTGCTCGTGGCGGAGGACGGGGTGGCGACGCGCCTCGGCCGCGGCGACGTGGAACTGGACGTCACCGATCGCTGGACGAGCCCGCGCGGCGGCACGTATCCGGCCGGCTGGCGCCTTCGGATCCCGGGCGAAGACCTGGATCTCACAATCACGCCGTACTTCGATGCCCAGGAGATGGACGTATCCGTTCGCTACTGGGAAGGGGCTGTACAGATTGACGGCGCGGCCGGCGATCAATCCGTCGCCGGAAGCGGATACGTGGAGATGACCGGCTACGGCGACAATCCGGCCGCCCCCGTCTCGTGAATCCGACCGGGCCCGTTGGCAACAACGTACAGCGGGGGTTCGTAGGGAGGAGCGACATCGCATCATTCGCCGCTGATCGACCCCATGACGCCACGCGCCTCCATGGATGCGCTGAACCTGCCAGCCTACGCATTTCGGACCCGCGAGCGTGACGGCAAGCGCGATATCTTTGACCCCATTCGCCAAAAGTATGTGCGGTTGACGTCGGAGGAGTGGGTGCGCCAGCATTTCGTGCAGTACCTCATCCAGGAGCACCACGTCCCCCGCGGGCTGATTGCCGTCGAGCACGGATTCAAAGACCGCGACATGCCGCGCCGCGCCGACATCGTCGCGTTCGACCGGCAGGGGCAGCCGCTACTCATTGCCGAGTGCAAGGCGCCCGCGGTATCCGTTACACAGGAAACGTTCGATCAGGTCGCGCGCTACAACCGCGTCCTGCGTGTGCCGTACCTCGTCGTGACCAACGGCCACGCGCATTACGCCTGCCGCATTGATTTCGATGAGGGGGCGTACGCGTTTCTGGACGACCTGCCGGGATACGACGACCTGCGTCAGGCCCGCGTCTGACCGTGCCGGTCTGGCCGTGCCCGCAACGGACAGCTACCGGGTGGGCTCCGAAGCCGACAGCGAGTCGGGGGTGGCCAGCAGCCGGCGTACCTGCTCGTCCGCTGCGTGCAGTGCGTCATCTGGAGGCATCTCCTGGCGCAGGGCCGCCTGCAGGTGCTCGCCCACGATCTGCGAGATAGAGAAATACTGCGGCACCGCCGGGCGCGTGCGGCCATGCTTGAGCGCGTCGAAAAATACGCGATAGGCATCGTGCTCGGCGAGCCGGTCATGGAACCATTCCGTCTCTAGCAGCGAGCGCAGCACCGGAAGAGATTTCCCCTTTTCCACGAGGGCCTGCTGGGTTTCGGGATGTACCAGGTGCCGGGCAAAGGCCCAGGCGGCGCGTTCGCGCGCTGGATCTGATCTCAAGATGAAGAGGTTCTCGCCTCCGATGTTGGTGGCGCGCTGCCGATGACGGGGCAATGGAACGACGCCGTAGTCCAACGAATCGCTGCGGTCGAGCTGAGGGAGCGACCACGGGCCGTTGATTTGCATAGCCACCCGGCCCTCGATCAGCGGCTGCAAATCCCAGCCTTGGCCGGGTGCTGAGAGGCGGGCTGCGCCACGCGCGTGCAACAGGTCGACCCAGTACCGAAGCGCCTCGCGGCCGGACGGGCTGTCAAAGGCCGGCTGCATCGTGGTGCGGTCCACGAACGCGCCGCCGGCTTGCCAGAGGAAGGTCTGCCAGGTCCAGACCGTCCACTCGCGGGTGCCGAGGGGAAGCAGGAGCCCGTACCGGTCGGGCGATCCGTCGCCCGTGGAATCCACGGTCAGGCGCTGCGCTGCGTTGGTGAGGGCGTCCCACGTCGTCGGCGGGTCGACGCCCGCTTGTCGGAAGGCTTTTTTGTCATAGAAAAGCGCCAACGTGTTCGTCTTGACGGGCAGCGTGTACCGCGTGCCGTCGTGCGAGGCCACATCCCACAGACGAGGGAGTATCAGGTCGGGATGAAACGTCGAATCGCGTGCGGCCAGGGCGTCAACGGAGCGCAGCACGCCGGACGCGGCGAGATCGGCGGTGTAGACCGGCGGCAGCCAAATGAGATCGGGCCGCTCGTCGAGCGCAATCTTCAGCTGAATCCGGCGAATCGCCTCGTCGAAGTGACCGGGGTAACGCCGGGTGGTGATGCGGATACTATCATGCGCGGCATGAAAGCGCACGATGGCCGTATCGATGGCCGCGCGGAGGGCGTCGGAGAAGCCGCCGTGCCAAAGTGTGATGTCGATGCGCTCCGCCCCGTTGCTCGACGCGCTCGGCGCCGACGGCTGACAGGCCGCGCCGAGAAGCGAAAGCATGAGGACGAACATGTGGATGGCAAAGCGTCGCATCCGGAACGTAGCGTAGGTGCGGAGTCGGTGAACGTCGGGTACAGGGCGGAAGGTTTTTGCTGTCAGAGCCGTGTAGGACCGGAGGTGAGTCTGAGGTCACGCGGTCCGTACGGCTGCTCCCTGCAGGTGAGTGGCATACGTCTTGTTATCACAAAGCTATGCCGTATAGTAGGCATAGTAGAAGCAATTCCCGCGCCACACCATCCCCGCAGCGCGGCACCTTTTTGCGACGTGTGACCCCCGCAGCATGCAGTGGAATCTCCAGAATAAAATTCAGCTTTCGGTCTTTGCCCTCGTCGCGATGTTGTCCCTGCTGCTGTCCGTCTTCTTCCCGGCGCGGCAGCGGCAGCAAATCCAGGCCAACTTCGAGCGCGCCACGCAGTCCCTCGCGGTGACGGTTGCATTGGGCGTTGAAATCGGATTAAACAGTGGAGACTTTTCGGCCCTGCAAAACGCTATCGATTTTGCCCGTCAGGATTCCGACGTACGCTACGTCGCCGTCGTTAACGCACAGGGCGAAACTGAGGCCGCTCATCCAGCGGGGATGTCGCCCGACGCGCTCGACACGGAGGATGTCGTCCTCCGCCGCGCCCGAGTGACCACGCCCATCCTGCGTGGCGATGTGATCGTCGGACGCTCGACCGACGCCATGGACGAGAGCTTGCGCGAGGTGCGCCTCACGGCCCTCTTCGTGAGCCTCTTGGCGCTGGCACTCGGCTCCATGGGAGCGCTGTGGCTTGGACAGTACATCTCGCGGCCGATCAAAGCGCTGCGCACGGCGGCCGAGCGCGTGGGGCGAGGCGACCTCACGCAAAAGGTGGAGATTGCGTCGGGCGACGAAGTCGGGGCGCTCGCCCGCGCCTTCAATGCGATGGTCGACGACATCCGCCGGCATGTGGAGCAGGCGCAAGCCGCCACACGCGCCAAAAGTGAGTTCCTGGCGACGATGAGCCACGAGATCCGCACGCCGATGAATGGCGTCGTGGGCATGGCGAGCCTGCTACAAGACACCGACCTTGATTCCGATCAAGCGGAGTACGTCGAGGTCATCCGCGCGAGCGCCGACAGCTTGCTCGCCATCATCGACGATGTGCTCGACTTCTCGAAGATCGAGGCGGGGCGGTTGGAACTGGAGCATACCCCGTTCGAGGTGGTGCCCACCGTTGAGCGCGTGCTCGATCTCATGGCGCCGAAGGCCGACGAGAAAGGCCTCGAAATGATCTCCATCGTCGCACCGAACGTCCCAACGAGCCTAGTGGGTGACGTCACGCGGGTCCGGCAGATTTTGCTCAACCTCCTTTCCAACGCCGTCAAGTTTACGCCCGAGGGCGAAATCGTTGTCCGCGTTGAAGCGGACGCCCTTGAGGACGGCCGGTACCGGCTGCATCTTATTGTGCGCGACACGGGCATCGGGATTCCGGACGAGAAGGTCGAAGCGCTGTTTGAGGAGTTCACCCAGGCGGACGCATCGACGACCCGCGAGTACGGCGGCACCGGCCTGGGGCTGGCCATCTGCAAGCGGTTGAGCGCGATGATGGGCGGCGACATCACCGTCGAGAGCGAGGAGGGACGCGGGTCCGCGTTTCACGTGACGATGGTGGGCGAAGCTGGCCCGGATCACCGTCTCGTGGGCGAGCAGCCGGTTCCTGATGCGCTCCGCGGCGGCCGCGCGCTCGTCGTCACGCCGCATGCGACGACCCGCCACGCCCTGATGCGTCAGCTTCAACACTGGTCGATAGAGGCCGCGGCGACGCCGTTCGTCACGCATGCCGCCCAGCAGGTGGGCTCGGAAGAGCGCCTCGATGTGGTTCTGCTGGACACGCGCACGCCCGACTGGAAGCGTCTGATTGATGCCGCCTCGCCGCACGTCCCCGTCGTGCTGCTGACCCCCCTCTGCAGCGCACCCGATGAAGCCGAGGCGGACGGGGTCGTGGCCTCGATCAGCAAGCCCATCAAGCGCACGGGGCTGCGCCGCACCCTCGTGCAGGTGCTCGACGCAACGCCCGCCGCGACGCCCGCCGCGACGCCCGCCGCCAACGCCGCTTCGCCGGCCGCCGACGAAGAGAACGCATCACACAAATTTGCACTGCGCGTGCTGCTGGCCGAAGACAATCTCGTCAACCAAAAGGTCCTCCTTCATATCCTGGAGGGGATGGGTTGTCAGGTGGATGTCGCGCAGAATGGCGTCGAAGCCGTCGAGTTCGCCAGCCGCCACGCGTTCGACATCATCTTCATGGACATTCAGATGCCCAAGATGGACGGGCTGGAAGCCACCCAGACGATCCGGGCGCAGCAGGAGTCGAACGACCCGCTGACGATCATCGGGCTCTCCGCGTACGTCACCACGGAGGATCGCCAGCAGGGGCTCGATGCCGGGATGGACGGCTACCTGACAAAGCCCGTACGCTCGGATGACGTCGCCGAGGCCCTGCGCACGGTGCGAGACCGATTGGATGGATCGACCGACGGGCTCATGCACTCCTGAGCGCGGCCGCCGAACCGCGAAGCCGCCTGGGGGTTGATCGTTCGTACTGGTGATCCCGTTCTTATGAGAGGCATTGGAATGCTGGATCTGATCCCCTATGTCTCCGCTCACTACTGCCCCTTCCTTTTATGAGTCATTCGTTTGAACGCGAACAAGCCGTGGCCGTCGACGCCGTACGCGCGGCCGCCAAGCTGTGTCAGGCCGTACAGGCCGCCATCGGCGATAGCGTGCTGAAAAAAGAAGATCGAACGCCCGTCACCGTGGCCGACTTCGGCAGTCAGGCGCTGATCTGCCAGGCCCTGCGCGCCGCTTTCCCCAATGACCCGATCATTGCCGAAGAGGACTCGTCGGTGCTCCGCACGGAGGAAAACGCGGCCGTGCTCGACGAGGTCGTGCGGCGCGTGCAGGCCCTCCAGCCCGCGGCGGACCGCGACGCCGTGTGCCAGTGGATCGACTATGGCAACGCCAGCGAGTACCACGACCGCTTCTGGACGCTCGACCCGATCGACGGCACCAAGGGGTTCGTCCGCGGCGATCAGTACGCCATCGCGCTCGCGCTCGTGATCG
>JAAAPH010000096.1 GCA_009908415.1 Bacteroidota bacterium | reverse complement strand
GCTCGCCGAAGGCTTCGATGCGGAGCTGAGCATCGGAAACGACATCTTCGACTCCAGCTACGACCGGGTGACCGTGACGGGCACCGACTTCGGGACGCCGCGCTTCTTCGATCTGAGCAACACGTCCAACATCTCGACGTCGGAGGCGCAGGCCGAGCGGCGCGTCATCGGTGTATACGGCGACCTGACGCTCGATTATCAGGATTACCTCTTCCTTACGCTCACCGGGCGCAACGACTGGTCGTCCACGTTGCCGGAGGGCAACCGGTCGTTCTTCTACCCGTCGGCCAGCCTCGGCTTTGTGTTCAGCGACGTCCTCGACCTGCCCGACTTCTTGGACTTCGGTAAGCTGCGCTTCTCGGCCTCGGAGGTCGGAAAGGACGCCGACCCGTACGAGACGAACATCACGTTTGGTTCGTTTCCGTTCAAAGGGCAGACCCTCGAAACCCGAAGCGGCCAGCTCGGCGATCCGAACCTGAAGCCGGAAAGCACGGTGTCGTTCGAGGTGGGCACCGACCTGCGCTTCTTCAGCGAGCGGCTCCGCCTGGACCTGACGGCCTACCAGTCCAACAGCCGGGATCAGATCATCCCGGTGCCGATCTCTGAGGCCAGTGGCTTCGACACGTTCGTGACCAACGCGGGCGAGATTCGCAACCGCGGCATCGAGGTCACGGCGGGCTTCACGCCCATCGAAACAGACAAGTTCACGTGGGACGCGACGGTGAACTGGGCCAAGAACAACAACGAAGTCGTGGCCATCCGGGAGGGGATTGAGTCCATCACGCTGTTCGGCAGCTCGTTCTCGTACGGCGGCAGCCTCACGATGCAGCTCCGGCGCGGCCTCGAATACGGCAACCTTTACGGGCCGGTGTACGACCGCTACTACGAGAACCCGGATGCCGAGGACCCCTTCGTCGTCGACGAGAGCCGACCGGTTCTCATTGACCCCGAGACCGGATTCCCCCAGCGCAGCGGCGAGGGCTTCAAGATCATCGGCAACGTGCAACCGGACTGGACGGGCAGCGTGCAGAACACGTTCTCGTACGAAAACATCTCGCTCTCCTTCCTGGTGGACGTGAAGAGCGGCGGCGACCTCTACAACCAGGTCGCGGCGTTCCATGCCTCGCAGGGGACCCTTCCGGTCACCGCGACCCGCGATCAGACGACGACCTTCGAGGGCGTCTTGCCAGATGGGACCGCGAACACGCAGACGGTGGTTCCCGGGCAGGACTACTTCCGCAACGTCTACCGGCGCGTGGCGGAGAACTTTGTCGAGGACGCTTCCTACGTCAAGCTGCGCAACGCGCAGGTGACGTACAACCTGCCCACGTCGCTGCTCAGCAACACGCCGCTCCAGCGGGGGAGTATCGGCGTGATGGCCAGCAACATCGTCCTGTGGACCCCCTTCGACGGGTTTGACCCGGAGTCGCGGCAGTTCGATGCCAACAGCAACACGCAGGGGTTTCAGGGGCTGCGCACACCCGCGGTTGAGACCTACACCGTCAAACTCAGCCTCGGCTTTTAAGCCTCTGATGCATCCTGATTCAACTGAACCTCTGCCGACCAAGCACATCGCCACCCTGAGTCCTATGAAACGTGCTCTCTTCATTCTCATCGTTTTCGGATTTGTCCTGACAGGCTGCAACGACGGCAGCCTGCTCGTGGAGAATACAAACCCGAACGCCACCACGGACCCCTCCGTGTCCGGCCTCCTGTCAACGACCATCTTCTCGACGAGCGACAATGTCATTCCGAGTGCCGCCGGGGTCACGTCGTACTACGTGCAGCATCTGGCGTCGCCGAGTGGCAGCTCGCTCGATCAGCAGTTCGAGTCACGCTTCGGCGGAACGTGGTCCAGCGTGTACAACGTCCTTGCCGACACGGACGCGCTCATCGAAAAGGCGGAGCAAGAAAACTCGCCCTATTACGCGGGCATCGCGCGGGTCATCCAGGCCTACAACCTGGGCGTGGCTACCGACCTGTGGGGCGCTATCCCCAACGGGGAGGCGCTGCAGGGGAGCGACAACCTCACGCCGGCCTACGATGAGCAGGAGGCCGTCTACGCGAGCATCCAGTCGCTCCTAGACGCGGCGCTCGACGACCTGAACGCCGAGTCGTCCACGTTCACCCCCGGCAGCGACGACTTTATCCATGGCGGCGACCTCGCACTGTGGCGCAAGACGGCCTGGGCCTTGAAGGCGCGCTACCTGAACCACCAGTCGAAGAAGTCGTCGTACGACCCGACCGCCGTGCTGAACGCGGTGGATAACGCGCTCACGAGCAACGCCGACGACGCACAGATGGATTACACGGGGGATGACGACCTGAACCCCTGGCACCTGGTGTACCTGAATCAGGAGGGCGGCATTCTCGGCGGGCACCTCTCCGAGCAGCTCGTCAAAGAGATGGACGGGACGCTCTACGGCGTCTTTGACCCGCGGCTGGAAGTGGCGATTACGGACTCGGCCAACATCGAGGGCGACGTGCCGCCGGGCTATGCCGGAAGCCGGAACGGGCAGGGGGCCGGCGACGCGTACAATCACATTGAGGCCTCCGGCTTCTACGCCTCCGAAAACGCCCCCATCCAGTGGATGACCTACGCCGAGGTCAAGTTCATCGAGGCCGAGGCCGCCTTTCGGGCCAATCAGCCCGCCCGCGCCTACACCGCCTACCTGGAAGGCATCCGCGCCCACATGGACAAGGTGGGCGTGCCGGCCGATCAGCGCGACGATTATCTCAACGACCCGGCTGTGGCCGTGGGCCAGAACAACCTGACGCTCGATCTCATCTTTAAGGAGAAGAACGTCGCCCTCTTCCTGGATCCCGAAGCCTGGGTCGACCACCGCCGGCATGATTACAACTACCCCGATTTCGAGCAGCCGGTGGACCAAAACTCGCTCTTCGACGGAAACCCGAACACCGACCACATCCGGCGGGCGCTCTATCCGCTGTCTGAACTGGAGCGGAATCGCTCTAACGTGCCGGACGTGCGCATGGATGAGTTTCTGTGGTGGGATGCCTCCGACGGGTCTTAAACCATCGAGAGGAAAATGCTGTGATCGCTTTCCGCTCCGTCGCGCTCGTGGGCCTGCTGGTGCTCTTTGGGGCCTGCCGGTCCAACGATGCGCCCGCCCCGTCTGACATGGAGACGCTCCGCGCCGCCCTCACCGATACGCTGGCGGATTATCCGGACGCTACGGTCGCCGTGGCGGTGCGCGATCTGGCCTCCGAGGACGCACTCGCGATCCGCGGGGATCGATCGTATCATGCCGCCAGCACGATGAAAGTGCCCGTCATGATGGAGGTCTATCGGCAGGCGCAGGCCGGCCAGTTTGCACTGGACGATTCGCTTACGATCCGCAACACGTTCACCTCCATCGTCGACGGCTCCACGTACCGGATCGAGGATGACTCGGACGCGGCCATCTACGAACGGCTCGGCGAGCGCATCGCGATCCGCGATCTGACCGAGCGGATGATCACCGTGTCGTCGAACCTGGCGACCAATATGATTATCGAGCTCGTTTCGGCCGATGCCGTGCAGCGTACGATCGAACGCTTGGGCACCCAGCACATGAAGGTGCGTCGCGGGGTGGAAGACATCAAGGCCTACCGCCAGGGGTTGAACAACACGGCCACGGCGTCGGACCTGGCCACCGTCTTGACAGCCATCGCGGAGCATTCGGCGGTTTCTACCGCGGCCTCCCGGTCGATGATCGCGGTCCTGAAACGGCAGGAGTATAACGACACCCTCCCGGCGGGCCTGCCTGAGAGTGCAGAGGTCGCGCACAAGACGGGCTGGATCACAGAGATTCATCACGACGCGGCCATCGTTTATCCGCTCAACGCGGCGCCGTACGTACTGGTCGTCCTCACCGAAGGGATTGCCGAGCGGGAGCGCTCGGCCGCGTTGCATGCGAGTGTTGCCCGGACCGTACATGCGCACCTGCGGCCCACCGCGGGCGGTCAGTAGCGCGCCACGATGATGGTGCCCCCAATGACGGCAAGGGCGCCCAGGATACTGAGCAGATCTGGAAACTCCTGGAAGAACAGCATGCCCCAGACCGCGGCAAACACGATCTGCAGATACGTCATGGCCATCGCCCGGCCGGCGCGCTCCTTGTGCAGGCCGTTCGTGAGCAGCACCTGCGCAATCTGCGCGGTGAGGCCGACCCCACCAATGAGAAGGACCCATTCGTAGAGCGTTGGCCACTGCATGTCCGTAAACCCCGCCGTCGGCACGGATCCGATGGTTGCCACGAGCGGAAAGTAGAAGACGATCACCAGCGGGTGCTCCGTGTCGCGCAGGGTGCGCACCACGGCGTAGGCGCCCGCGGCACACAGCGCGCCCGCGAACGCCACGCCCACGTACACCAGGTTGAGCCCGCTGGCTGCGTCGCCAAACAGAAACGAAGGACGCGCGATCAGGGTGATGCCGGCAAAGCTCACCAGCGCGCCCGCGATCTCCGTAGGGCCGAGCCGCTCGTCGAGGAAAACGGCGGCGAAGAGCGCCGTCAGCACAGGATTGGAGTAGAAGATGACGGTTGCATCGGCCAGCGGAAGCTTGGTCAGCGCAAAGTAAAAGCAGCTGAGCCCGCCGAACCCCAGGAGCCCACGCAGGAAAAGCAGGCCACGCCGCTGCCCCCAGAGTGACTCCCGAGCCCATCGGACCGCGAGGTAGCTGTAAATGAGCGTGATGATGCTCCGAACGAGCACGATTTCCTGACTCGGCAGCCGCTGGCCGACGAGCTTCACAAAGAGGCTCATCAGGCTGAAAAAGAATGCCGCGCCCACCATGTACAGCAGACCGGACGAACGGCGCGAAGTCGGAGTCGTGGTGTCCATGAGGGGAGGGGAGGAGCAAGGGGCGTCGCACGACACCTCATGATACAGCATCCCGTGGGGGGCGGGGTGTGCACATTCGCCGAAGAGCCTACGAAGAATGAACGGATCGGCTGGGCGTGATCGGCAGATGATTGTGCGTTACATTGGGAATCGGTTGCTGGCCGCATCGGCAATCGGATGCCTGCCCGTTGCCTCTCATCGGATTTGCTGCTCCATGCTACGCCGTATACATATCCCGTTTCTTTTATGCATCATCGGGCTGATTGGTATGGGCCCTGCGCAAGCCCAGCCGGCACCGCAGGCCACGTCGACGGAGGTGCAGGAGGGGCCGCCGAACATCCTCCTCTTTCTGGTCGACGACCTGGGGTGGCAGGATACGTCCGTACCCTTTCACGTCGTTCCCACACCGTTCAACCGGTTCTATCGCACGCCGCACATGGAGGCATTGGCCCGGCGCGGGGTGGTGTTCACCAATGCCTACGCGTCGAGCCCCGTGTGCACGCCAACGCGCGTCAGCATCATGACGGGGCGGCACCCCGCGCGCACTCGCGTAACCGACTGGACGCTCTATCCGGATGTGGAGCGGCAGCAGCGTTCTGCGCCTTGGCTCGCCGTGGCCTCGCCCGCATGGAACGCGCGCGGCCTGCAGCCAGCGGACACGACGCTGCCGCAACTGCTGCAGCGAGCCGGCTATCGCACGATCCACGTCGGGAAAGCGCACTTCGGGGCGCTCGGCACGCCGGGCGCCGATCCCACCAACCTGGGCTTCGACGTGAATATTGGGGGGCACGCCGCCGGCGCCCCGGGCAGCTATTACAGCGCAGCGCGATACGGGAACGACCGCGACGGCCCGTGGGGCGTGCCTGGGCTTTCGTCCTACTACGGGACTGACACGTATCTGACGGAGGCCCTCACGCAAGAAGCCGCCGCAGCCGTCGAGGAGGCGGTTGGGGACGGGGTGCCGTTCTTTCTAAACATGGCCCCGTATGCCGTGCACACCCCCATCATGGCCGACTCGCAATACGTGGATCACTACCCCGGAAGCGACTCCGTGGAGGCCGCTTACGCGTCGATGATCGAGGCTGTGGACGTCAGTCTGGGCGCGCTCCTCGACCGGCTCCAAGCGCTCGGCGTGGCCGAACGCACCCTCATCTTATTCACGTCTGACAACGGCGGGTTGAGTGCGCATACCCGTGGCCTCACCGCCTTGGGCACCCACACTCACCAGCACAACCTCCCCCTTCGAAGCGGGAAAGGCGCTGCGTATGAAGGCGGCATTCGCGTGCCCCTGATCGCCGCGTGGGCAGCCCCTGACCCGGCAGCGCCCGTGCAGCAGCGTCTGCCGATCACCCCCGGAGAACGAACGAGTGACCCCGTGGTCAGCCACGATCTCTTTCCCACCGTCCTGGAGGCCGCCGGCGTCCTTTCCGTTCAGGGATACAGGCACGATGGGCAGAGCTTTGCAGCGCAGCTCGACCGCACCGGTAAGCAACGGGCCGAGCGCGACACCACGCACTACTGGCACTACCCGCATCTGTGGGGGCCGCAAGGGCCGGGGCTCGAACCGTTTACCGCCGTCCGGGCCGGCGACTGGAAGCTTATCTATTTTTACGACGACCCGCGCTACGAGCTCTACGACCTGGCTGACGACCTGGGAGAGACGACCGATTTAGTGGAGGCACGCCCCGAAGTGGTCCGCCGACTCGCCCGGACGATGCGCGCATGGATGCAGCGCGTGGGGGCGCAGACCCCGGTGGCTCGGGCGGCAGGCACCCCGGTGCCCCATCCCCCGCTTCCTGATTGAGGCGGTTTCTCCCCCGCGTCCGGGAACTGCGTGGCCGGAGGGCTTGGCTTCGCAGCGATGACGGCGCCGCGCCGAGCGCCGTCTTGTTTTCGTGCGCTCGCTGCGATAGAATAGCGAGGCGGACTTCTGACATCCCTCGGAGATAAAAACAGATCCATCATGACGATTCCATCGGATCGTACCCCGGACTATCGAGCGGCCGGCAAGACGCTGGCGGCCGACGGCTTTGCCAAGATTGACGCGCTGCTCCGTGCCGACGAAGTCCAGCGGTACGCCGCCCTCTACGACCGTTTTCTCGATCGCACCATCGATGCCGGGCACCTGCGCGGGGATCTCGGTGCCCAAGGCGATCGCGACGACGACGCGGTTGAGGCCATTACCCAGATCATGTGGCCCAGCCATCTCATTCCGGTCTTGCTCGATGCGCCGGCCCATCGCCGATGCCTGGCGCTCGCCCGCCAGTGGATGGGGGACGACATGGCGATGGATTTTGACATGCTGATTGACAAGGCGCCCGGCACCGAAGCGGCGACGCCCTGGCATCAGGACGCGTCCTACTGGCCCGATCTCCCGGATACGCGGGCTGTCAGCTTCTGGATCGCGCTCGATCGGGCAACCGTCGACAACGGATGCATGTGGTTCGAGGCCGGTTCGCACGAGAAGGGCCTGCAGCCGCACTGGCAGCCGAACGAGGACGGCGGGGCCAACGAGTGTAAGGGCTCCGAGGACGCGGGCGTTGCCGTGCCGCTTGCGCCCGGGTCCGCCACCGCGCATCTTGGGATGACAAAGCACTATACCCGCGGCAACGCCACCGATACGCACCGGCGGGCGTTGATCATCAATTTCCGTCCCGTGGCCATGATTGAGCGCGAGCGCGCGCAGGGGTTTGACCACGGTCTCACCGTGAACGAGCGCACAGTCCGAAGCGGGGAGGCCCGCTGAACGATTTGCCTGCCTGCCGGCGGTGGGGTTCCCGCGAGGAGACGGTCCGTCCCGGGACGCACGGTGGGGCAGTGTGCAGCCCGCCGGAGCCACTCGCTACCCCCAACCGAACATGTGGGGGGATGTCAGAGACTCTGGTCGTATTCCTGCATCTTCTGTTGCACCGCTTCCTCGTTATGCCGTAGCGGGCCGATGCCGTACGCGAGGCCGCCAAAGATGAGGGCGGCTGCCATGATCTGCAAGAGCAGGCGGCCGATGTGGACGTGGGCCGTGTAGGTACGATCGCCGTCGGCACTAGTCCACTGACCGGGCATGAAGATCCCGCGATACGTGATCTGTGTAGGAGTCTTCGGGTCACCCGCTGAGACGCCGCCGTTGCGGTCCATCGCGGTCACGGCGCGATCCCCATCCGAGCGGGCCGAGCGGTGCTCGGTAACCGCCCAGGGCGGATACAGGCAAATCACAGCGATAGTCAGCATCCCGGCAAGGAGTGTCGGTCTATTCATCGGAGCGGGGAG
>JAAAPH010000326.1 GCA_009908415.1 Bacteroidota bacterium | reverse complement strand
GTCTTGCCAGTACGCCTCCCAGCGATCGGGGTCGTCCTGCTCAGCAGCCCACTCTTTCGTGGCGGAGATGTAGCCGATGGGCGCGTCGAACCAGACGTAGATGACCTTGCCCTCGGCATCGATGCCGTGCGCCTCGCCGACGTCGCTGGGGACGGGAACGCCCCACGGCACGTCGCGCGTGATGGCACGGTCCTTCAGCCCATCGTCGAACCAGCTCTTGACCTGGCCGAGCACGTTGTTCTTCCACTCGGGGTGCGTTTCGATCCAGGCTTCGAGCTTCTCCTGCCAGTCGCCGAGCGGCAGGTACCAGTGCGTCGTCTCGCGGAGCTCGGGGGTGGCATCGGTGAGCGTGCTGCGCGGGTCGATGAGCTCGGTGGGGCTGAGCGTGGAGCCGCACTGTTCGCACTGATCGCCATAGGCCTCCTCGAAGCCGCAGACGGGGCACGTGCCCATCACGAAGCGATCGGCTAAGAACATGCCGGCCTGCGGGTCATAGAGCTGCTCTTCGGTCTTGAGCTTGAGGTCGCCCTGCGCGTCGAGCGTGCGAAAGAAGTCCTGGCTCGTCTGGGCGTGCACGTCCGAGGTCGTGCGGCCGTAGTAGTCGAAGCTCATCCCGAAGCGCTCGAAGGTCTCCTTGATCTGCGGATGATAACGGTCGACAATCTCCTGCGCGGTGATGTTGTCCTGCAACGCACGCATCACGATGGCGACGCCCATCTCGTCGGAGCCGCAGATGTAGACGCAGTCGCGCCCCTTGAGGCGCTGGTAGCGGACGTACAGGTCCGCCGGCAAGTAGGCGCCCGCAATCTGGCCGATGTGTACCGGCCCGTTCGCATACGGGAGCGCAGAGGTAACGAGAATGCGCTCGGCGGTGGAGTCAGGCATAAATAAGTGTGTGCTTAACGCTCGGAATGCGGTCTCTCTTTGTCGGGGTAGCGTGTCCCTACTCGCTACTTACCCCTCGCCCCTCGCCCTCAGTTGAAGCTGACGCCATCGAGGAGGTCGCCCTGCTTTTTGCGAAGGGCGTCCTCGGCAAACCACGCGTCCTTGACGTCCTGCATCGTGTCCGGCAGGTTTTCGTGGGGCTTCTGGTAGCCCTCGACGTCCTTGAGCCACACGAGCGTCTTGGTGCGCATCGTGCCGTCCTTCGCCTCGAACTCGACGTTCTCCTCGCGGCCGGCGCATGTCCCCTCCGCCTCGCCATAGACGCCGCCGTGCTGCGGGTGCCGGAGCAGGATGCGAACGCGCTCGCCGTAGTCGAATCGGCTGTCTTCAAAATCTGCCGCGCTGTACGTGGCCATGATACACCCGAAAACCAGTGAGGGGGGTACTCGAACAAACGCCGTCGTAAACGATACGCAGAAGAGTATAGGTACCAACGTGCCGAGTTGCATGTTCGTCGGCACGAACCGTGCATGAAAATCTCTGCCTTCCCATGCCCACGCCTGCACCGGAACCGGTCAAGACGCACCGCTGGACGCGGCGGCAGTACGAACAGATGATCGATGCCGGCGTGCTCACGACGGACGACCGCGTCGAACTCCTCGACGGCTACATCGTGCCCATGAGCCCGCAAAACAGCCGCCACGCCACCGCCGTTGAGCTATGCCGGCGTACCCTGGAGATAGTCTGCCCACCATCGACGTTCGTCCGCGCCCAGTTTCCAATGGCCCTCGGTACAGCCTCCGAGCCCGAGCCCGATGTTGCGGTGGTCCCCGGCGCGCTTGAGGATTATGTAGACCGGCATCCCACCGAGGCACTCCTCGTCGTCGAAGTCGCGGATTCCTCTCTGGCCAAAGACCGTGAGCAGAAGCGGCTGCTTTACGCCCGCCACGGCATCGCCGAGTACTGGATCGTGAACTTGATCGATCAGCACCTCGAAGTGTACCGCGACCCGGCCTCCGGCGATTACAAGTCGAAGACGACCCTAGAGCGGGGCGACGCCATCACGCCGCGCTTCGCCGACGCCGATCTTTCTGTTGCGGACCTCCTCCCTGCCTAAATGCCCCTCCATGCCTGACCCCGACTTTCCCCCGCGCTCGGCCACTATCGAGCGCACGACCGCCGAAACCGACATCCGCGTCGACCTCGCCCTCGACGGCACCGGCACGTATGCGAACACTACCGGGATCGGCTTCTTCGACCACATGCTCGACCTGTTCGCCAAGCACGGCGGCTTCAACCTGACCGTGCACTGCGACGGCGACCTAGAGGTCGACGACCACCACACCGTTGAGGATGTTGGGATCGCGCTGGGGCAGGCCCTCCGTAACGCGCTCGGCGACAAGGCGCACATCGCACGCTACGGCCACGCCTACGTGCCGATGGACGAGACGCTTGCTCGCGCCGTCGTCGACCTCTCCGGACGCTTCTACGCCCGCTTCGACGCCGCCTTCGACCGCCCCACCGTGGGCGGGCTGGCGACGGAGATGGTGGAGCACTTCTGGTACTCGGTGGCCGAACACGCCCGGTGCAACCTGCACCTAACCGTGCTGCACGGACGCAACACACATCACAAGGTCGAGGCGCTCTTCAAAGCCGCGGCCCAGGCCCTGCGGATGGCCACCCGGCGCGATGCCGCCCAGGCCCGGATGCCCTCGACCAAGGGAACTCTTTCGGGAGAGCAAGGGAATTAAGGAGCGGATGACAGAACAATGCATCTCTGTTTCCTACTCCTGCTCCACGCGCTAACTTCTTGAATCCCACTCTTTCTCCCCCATGCTCGACAACCACACGGTCGCCATCATCGGCGCCGGCAACATTGGACGCGCGCTCCTCGGCGGCATGATCCATGGCGACCTGCTCGCGTCCGATCAGCTCATCGCCACGCGCCGCACGCAATCGGCCCTCGATGCGCTGGAAGACGAATTCCCCGGCCTGCGCACGACGACCGACAACGCGGCGGCCGCGAACGAGGCGTCCATCGTGCTGCTCACGATCAAACCCCAGAGCCGCGCGGAGGTCATCACCGAGATCCGCGACCAGGTGAACGACGACGTGCTCGTCATCTCCGTGCTGGCCGGCGTGACGACCGAGACGCTGCAATACAACTTCGGCCACGAGCTGCCCGTCGTCCGCGCGATGCCGAACACGCCCGCCCTGGTCGACGAAGGCGCCACGGCGCTCGCCGGCGGCACCTTTGCCGAAGAGCGACACCTGACGATGGCCCAGCAGATCTTCGCGGCGGTGGGGCAGTCCGAAGTCGTGCCCGAGTACTTGATGGACGCCGTCACTGGCCTCTCGGGCAGTGGCCCCGCGTACGTGTACATGTTCATCGAGGCGCTCACCGACGCCGGCGTGAAGCAAGGCCTGCCGCGCGAAGCCGCTGCCCGCCTCGCTACGCAAACGGTGTACGGCGCGGCCAAGCTGGTCCGCGACACCGGGAAGCACCCGGCCATCCTGCGCGACGAGGTGACGACGCCCGGCGGCACGGCCATCGCCGCGGTCTCCGAGCTCGAATCACACGGCCTGCGGACGATGATGATCAACGCCGTGGCCACCGCCACCGAACGCTCGAAGGAACTGAACCAGGAGTGACGATTGTCGATTTCCGATTGTCGATTGATAATTGGGAATGCGGAATGGAGCAATCGACACCCGACAACCCCCCACTCGAAAATTGCTATGGTCACCATCATCGATTACGGCATTGGCAACCTGCGCTCCATCGAGAAGGCGCTCCAGCAGGTGGGCGCCGAGGTGCTTCGGACGGATGACCCGGCGGCCATCGCGGAGGCGGAGCGCCTCGTGCTGCCCGGCGTCGGCGCGTTCGGGGCCTGCATCGACGAGATTCGCGACCGGGGCCTTGAGCAGCCCCTTCTCGACGCGATTGATGCCGACGTGCCGTTTCTGGGCGTATGCGTGGGCATGCAGCTCTTGTTCGAGGTCGGCGAAGAGCACGGCGAGCAGCAGGGCCTCGGCGTACTGCCCGGACGCGTCGTCCACTTCAACGCCGAGGCGGCTGTGACGGCCAATGCCTGCGTGGTGGATGACGGCACGGCGGGCGTCGTCACGCAGCCGGAGCCCGACACGGCCCTCAAGGTGCCGCACATGGGCTGGAATACGCTGGCGCCAACCCGCTCCTCGCCGCTCCTCGACGGCATCGACGCGGGCGACTACGTCTACTTCGTCCACTCCTACCACGCCGCCCCCGCCCGGGCCGATGACGTGCTCGCCACGACGACGTACGGCCACGCCTTTCCCGCCATCGTGCAACGCGGGAAGGTGTTCGGCGTGCAGTTCCACCCCGAGAAGTCACAGGACGTGGGACTGCAGCTCTTGCGCAATTTCGCTTCGCTCGAGGACTGAGGGCCGATCACTCCCTATCCGTTGTTCTCCCCCGACAGCATGGGCCGCTCGGGCGCAAGAATCTCCCTGCGGCAGGGCGATAGCCAGTCCGATTCGCCCTCCGGCTCGTGACGTAGAGCCGGAACACGATCCTGCGAGCAAGGGGAATGGCACGCGTGTTCGACTCGGGACCCGACGCTTGGGAGGCCGACCGCCCTTTTGTCGAAACCATGGCGCACGTCATAAGCTCCAGATCCCCACGCGATCTGTGCCAAACCGAGGACCGAAACAAGGGGCGGAGCGGTGAGGTTTTATCGTCCTGTCTGATTCAGCGCGGTGCTGCTTGCCGAAAGCAGACGTTGCCCTTTCCCCCACCTTTCCACCGATCCCTATGGCTCTCGTCATTCCTGCGATCGACGTGCGCGGCGGTCGTTGCGTGCGCCTCCATCAAGGCGAGTACGATCAAGAAACGGTCTACTTCGACGACCCCGTGAAAATGGCCAAGCTGTGGCGCGTCCAGAACGCCCGCGTGCTGCACGTGGTCGACCTCGATGCGGCCCGCGGCGATGCGGAGAACAACCGCGGCGTGATTGCTGAGATGTGTGATGCGCTCGACATTCCAATCCAGCTCGGGGGCGGGATTCGGTCCATGGAGCAGATCGAGGCCGCCTTCGCTATGGGCGTCTACCGCGTAATCATCGGGACGGCGGCCGTGCGGGACCCCGACTTGGTGTCGGCGGCGATCGACGCGTACGGCTGCAGCCGCATCGTCGTGGGCATCGACGCGCGGGATGGCGAGGCGCGCGTGCAGGGCTGGACCGAAGGCTCCGGCGTGGATGCGGCCGACCTCGCCCAAGAGATGGAAGACCGCGGCGTGCGGCGCATCGTCTACACCGACATCAGCCGCGACGGCACGATGAAGGGGCCAAACGTCGACGCGTACCGCGCGCTCGGCCGGCAACTCGAGAAGTGCAAAATCACGGCCTCTGGCGGTGTGGGCGACCACGACGACCTGCTCGACATCGAAGCGCTCGCCTCGTACGGCGTCGACTCGGTCATCATCGGGAAGGCGCTCTATGAGAACGCCTTCCCCTGCCAGCAATTCTGGGGCTGGCACGATAAAGACGCGATTGACCTCGACACGTTCTCCACGGCCTCCCTCCGCACCGACGCCATCGCCGACGACTGCTGAGTCGCGCCTCGGCTCCGCTGATCACGGTATGTACGTATGAACGGCAAGAAGTCCGAACGTTTACACGTACAACCCTTCACACCTCCAGACCTAATCAAAACATGGCCCTCGCCAAACGCATCATCCCCTGCCTCGACGTCGACGACGGGCGCGTCGTGAAAGGCGTCAACTTCGTCGACATCCGTGACGCGGGCGACCCCGTGAAGCAGGCCCGCTTCTACGACGAGGCCGGCGCCGACGAGCTCGTGTTTCTCGACATCACGGCGACCCACGAAGGGCGCGACATCATGCACGACGTGGTCCGTCGCACGGCCGACCAGGTGTTCATCCCCCTCACCGTGGGCGGCGGATTGCGCTCGGTGGACGACATGCGCGCCATGCTGCATGCGGGCGCCGACAAGGTGGCCATCAACTCGGCGGCTGTAAAGCACCCAGATGTGATTACCGAAGGCGCTGCGGCGTTTGGCGCGCAGTGCATCGTCGTGGCCATTGACGCGAAGCGGGTGGATGACGGCTGGGAGGTGTTCGTTCACGGCGGCCGCAAACCCACCGGCATCGACGCCGTTGCGTGGGCCCAGGAGGCCGAGGCGCGCGGCGCCGGCGAGCTCTTGGTCACCTCGATGGACCGCGATGGCACGAAGGACGGCTACGACCTGGAGCTGCTCCGGGCCATCAGCCGCCGCGTGAGCATCCCGGTCATCGCGTCGGGCGGCGCGGGCACCCTCGAACACCTCCGCGACGCGCTCGTCGACGGCGAGGCCGATGCCGTGCTTGCCGCCTCCATCTTCCACTTCCGCGAGTACGCGGTGGATGAAGCAAAACGCTTTCTGCACGCGGCCGACCTCCCGGTCCGTCTTCCCGCTGACAAACCAGCCGCCTCCAACGCTTAACGTGACGTTTGTGATGCAACCTTCCACGCTGCTCCGGACCGGCGCGGCCGTCTTTGTGCTCCTCGGGAGCGCCATTACGGTGTGGCTCGTCGACAAAGCCTTTCGGTACCCGGAGATCCAGGCGCGTCAATTCGACAATACGGCCCCGCTCTGGACGCCCACCATTCTGTTCGTCGTGGCGTGTACGGCCGCCGGCACGTATGTGCTCATTCAGGCGGCGCGGCGTGTGGATGCGGGCGACGACCTCTTCGGCCAACGCCACCGCCGCCGCCCGGAGGAGGCGGAATCGGACAACGGGGCCTCCTGATGCGGATTGCGTGCAGGCCTCCAGATCCTGCATCACGCGTTACGCGCCCTTCCCGCCCAACTCGCCCCGCATGGTGATCCGCGACACGAGGCCGTACGTCTCCGCCTCGCGGGCGTCGAGCCAGAGGCCTTGCCGCAGGTCTTCTTCGATCCGTGCAGCCGGCAGGTCGGTCGCCTCGGCGATGATGTCTCGGGCCTTGGCAGATTGCTTGGCGCTCTCGTCGGCCGCGCCGGCAAGATGTGCGGCCGAGCCGCGGGACGCCGCGTGAAACGCGTGCAGATGGAAGCGGGCCATGGGCAGACACGTACGGTCGCCCAGCGGGGCGGCGCAGAACGCCACAATGCCTGCACCGGCCACGCGCCCCGTCGCGATCATGTGGACCCGCGGCGTGATGGTCGAGATCACGTCGTAGATGGAAAAGGCCGGATCGAGCTGATCCCCGTGCATCGCAAAGAGCACACGCACGTCGTCATCGGAGGCCGCGGCCAGCGCAAGGAGCTCCTGGGCGACGCGGCCAGCGCCTGATTCATCAAGCGGACCGTTGGCCAGGACCGTCCGCGTGCCGTGGAGTCGGCCCGCCATCTCATCACCGAACCCGCGGGGTGGAAAGTCAGGCATCATAAGATGTAACCTCGACCAAATGCGAACACGTGAGACGTGAGATGCATGGGGTCACTTCCCCATGGTGGGGGCCGGCTCCAGCACGCGCATCATGAGCGCGTAGGCGGCCTCATAGATGCCCGGGGCCTCGCTGGCACGCGGCCCGGCCACGTTCAGCACGGCAACGTCATGCTGCCGAAGCCAGGTGTGGATCCGGTTGACGCCATTGGCTTCTACGTCTGTCTGCAAGAACGGCTTCTTCCGGCGCCGGGCCTCCTCGACCGTAAGGGCCGTGCCACCTTCCGGCGCACCCGCGACCAGGATGAGCGTCCCGTCGCTGTCGCGCACGTTCCAAGCCGTCCGCTGCGCGTAGTCGGTGGCGGGTGTTTCCTGCAACGGATATCTGGCGGCAAGTTGTCCGTCCTCGGCCCGGCGGCCTCGCGGACACCACCCACCGATCGGCACGCCGTGCTCCAACGCGGCGTCCAGGGCGGCGCGGTCGACGCCGGTCTGCCCGCCCGACACAATTTTCTGAATGCTCATTCGTTTCGTGGCTGCGGTTCGAACAGAGGACCCCTGCTCTGAGTACGCGACACCGGTTCGCTGGATTCTGACCCGCCCTCCTGTCATGCCGCGCCTCTTCACCGCTCTGGATCTGCCGGACGACGTGCTCGCCACGCTGCGTGCC
The DNA here is from genome assembly GCA_009908415.1 of Bacteroidota bacterium. GTDB lineage: Bacteria > Bacteroidota > Rhodothermia > Rhodothermales > Salinibacteraceae > JAAAPH01. The sequence goes on along the minus strand of JAAAPH010000326.1, from coordinate 171 downwards.
TTCCAGGATGACCAGGATCTCCCAGTGCGAGCGCGCTGGACGCCGATGGACAACCACCACATCACCCTCCGCTTCATCGGGGACGTGGATGAGGACACGTCCGAGGCCATCGAAACGGCACTGTCAGCGGTCCGCGCCAAACCATTCCCGATCGAGCCGTTGGATCTCGGC
>JAAAPH010000255.1 GCA_009908415.1 Bacteroidota bacterium | reverse complement strand
CTCGACGACATTAAAGAGGCCGTCACGCGGATCAAGCGCTTCGCGCAGAAGCACCAGGACCGCAACGGAGGACAGTAGCAAGGAGACGGAGCAACGGGGAGGCAAAGGCGGTGGCTCATAGGTCGTACGCTATGCGTTTTGTGGTTCGTGTGCTGGGCACGATGGTCGTGGCGCTTGGGCTCCACCTCGTTTTGGGGTGGGTGTGGACGTTCGGTGCTGGGGTTGTGGGCGGCCTTACGGCGCCGCACCGCGGGTGGCTGATTGGTCTACTCGGCGTGGCACTGGACTGGGCCGTGCTGGTGGGCTACAACGCCTGGGTAGCCGGGGCCGCCACCGAGGTCATGATCGGCACCATGGGCGGCCTCTTCGGAAACACCGCTGGAACGGTGGTCGTTGCTGCAACGGTTTCCATTGGGGCGCTGCTGGGTGGGCTCGGTGGGCTGGCCGGCATGTTCGCGCGGCGGACCGTGCAAGCGCCCTGAGCGGTCCACCGTGGCCTCGCCACCCCCGACTCAGACCTCGTCACTCACGCATTACGGAGTCCGTTATTGCAATGAAAAAATACACCGACACCGACCTCAACAAGCTTATCGAGCGCGTAGATGCGCTCGGAGGCTATCTTTGACCTCGATGAACGCCGGGCGACGATCGAGGAGCTCAATCAACAACGGCTGGAGCCGGGGTTCTGGGACGACCCGGAGTCGGCCCAGCAGGTCGAGAAGCAGATTGCCGAGGAGCAGAAGTGGATCGACGAGTGGGAAGCGCTCAAGGAGAAGGCCGACGACGTCGAGACCCTCCGCGTCCTGGCCGATGAAGAAGACGCCGACCTGGAGGCTGAGATCTTTGCAGAAGCCGAAGCGCTGGAAAAGCATCTCGAAAAGCTGGAGTTGCGCAGTCTGCTGAGCGATCCGGACGACAAGCGGGATGCGATCCTCACGATCAATCCAGGAGCCGGCGGCACAGAGAGCCAGGACTGGGCTGAGATGCTCCTTCGGATGTACACCCGCTGGGGCGAACAGGAGGGCTTCGAGGTCAAGATGCTGGAGTACCAGCCCGCCGAGGAGGCCGGTATCAAGAGCGCAACGCTCAGCATCGAAGGGCAGTACGCGTACGGCTACCTCAAGGGGGAGTCGGGCGTGCACCGGCTCGTGCGCATCTCGCCGTACGATTCCAGCAACCGCCGCCACACCTCGTTCGCCAGCGTCTTCGTCTACCCCGAGGTGGATGATGACATCGAGGTGGACCTCAGCGCGGGCGAGACCGAGCTGCAGACGTTCCGCTCCGGCGGTAGCGGTGGCCAACACGTGAACAAGGTGGCCACGGGGGTGCGTCTCATCTGGACGGGCGAGCTGTCTAATGGTGACGAAGTGCGCATCGAGGCCGAGTGCACAGCCGAGCGGAGCCAGCTCCAGAATCGCAATCGCGCGGAGCAGATGCTACGCAGCCGCGTCTACCAGGCGGAGAAGGAGCTCCAGGAGGAGGCCAAGGAAGAACTCGAAAGCTCGAAGAAGAAAATCGAGTGGGGCAGTCAAATCCGGTCGTACGTGCTCCATCCTTACACGATGGCAAACGACCATCGGACGGAAACGAAGATCTCGGACGTCGAGAAGGTCCTGGACGGCTACCTCGAACCCTTCATCCAGGCCTCGCTGCTGCATGACGTGGAGGCCAAGAAGGCGCCGGCCCCCTAACGCCATCCATTCATTAATCTGAAGCGGCCATGCGAATCGCACCGATCCTGCTCCTCGTGATTGTGGGCCTCGGCCTGAGCGCCCCCGCCGTGGCGCAGACCGATTCCTTGCGCCTCTATCCTGACGGCACGCCGGGGGCGACGTCCGCCGATGTCACCGAGACGACCCGAATCAATCCGAATGACGGCGTGGCGGTGACCACAAACGTCCGAGAGCCCGTGTTGTACGTCCATGCGCCCGAGCGTCCTAATGGCACGGGCGTCATCATTTGCCCCGGCGGCGGCTACTACGTGCTCGCGATGGAGCATGAGGGACACGCCCTTGCCCGCTGGTACAACGAGCGCGGCGTCACGGCCTTCGTCTTGAAGAGCCGGTTGCCTAATGACGACCTCATGACGCGCAAAGCGATCCGCCCGCTGCAGGACGCGCAGCAGGCAATCCGCGTGGTGCGGGGGCAAGCGGATCGGTGGGGCCTCAACCCCGAGCGCATCGGAGTCATGGGGTTTTCGGCGGGCGGTCATCTGGCGGCCACCGCCGCCGTGCACTCCGACCGTCCGGTCGGTGCCTCTGCCGACACCACCATCTCGCTACGGCCGGACTTTATGGTGCTTCTTTATCCGGCCCTCAGGCCGGTCCGCAGTGCCACACGCGACTCGACGTTTACCCTTGACGCGCTACTGGGGAGCAGCCCACCCGACTCCCTCCGCACGTTTTTCACGCCCGTCCACCACGTCGATGCGAGCACGCCCCCGACGTGGCTAGCGCATGCCTCAGATGATGCCAGCGTCGACGCGGGCGGCAGCGTCGATTTCTATCTGGCCCTTCGCCGGCACGGCGTGCCCGCCGAGATGCACCTTTATGAGACAGGGGGGCATGGTTTTTCACTGGCGTTCAAGGCGCGGGGTCGAGTGGAGTCGTGGGATCGCGAACTGGATGGATGGCTTCGCGATCACGGTTTGGTCTCGTCCACCCCGTGAACGGAAACATCCCCACATAGGCATCGTTTGGAATAAAGACGCGCGGGACCTCGTGTCCGGCGCATCCTCGCGGTGGTTCCAGAGGGTGGCTCGAAGCCGCCCTTTTCTGTTGGGCCCTCTGAGGATCCGAGAACGCTCGTCTCGACTCGCTCGGGATCGGGCGTTTTTTGCACGGTAAGGCAGGACAGGTATGGCGAGCAGCACACAACAAACGACGAATCAGCTTGCATCCGAGGTGCGGGCCCTCACCGACGAGGTGATTGCCGGCACCCCGTACTTCCTGGTCGACGTGGAAGTGCGCGGCCACAAGGGCACGCGCGTCGTGGAGATCTTTGTCGAAAGCGACACGGAGCTCAACCACGACGACCTGGCGCGCATCAGCAGCGAGGTGGGATTCCTGCTCGACATGGAGGATACCATCGATGGCAGCTACACGCTGGAGGTGTCCTCGCCGGGCATCAAACGGCCACTCACGATTCCCCGTCAGTTTAAGAAGAACGTTGGGCGGGTCTTGCGCGTAAAGTACGAATCCCAAAATGGAAGCAATGAGAAGATTATGGGGGAGCTGCTCGATGCCGACGAAGAAAGCATTACATTAGAAACGGCACCCGACGAGACCGAACGCATCCCGTATGCCGCCATCGAGCGCGCCAAGCTCGATCTGCCTTGGTAACGACGGCAGACGGATCGCGGCGGCTTCTTGCATCCTTGATCACGAGATAACACGCTATGCGAAGTGAAGATATGATTTCCTCATTTGGGGAAATCGCACGGGCCAAAGATATCGACCGCGACACGCTTCAGCTGATTGTTGAAGACGTGATGCGGGCGATGATTCGCAAGCGCTACGGCTCGGACGAAGCTTTTGAGATCATCTTCAACCCGGAGCAGGGGGACATTCAGATCCTCCACATCCGTGAGGTGGTCGCCAACATGAACCTGGAAGATCCGGTGACGGAGATTGAGGTCGGCAATGCCAAAGACATCGACCCGGACTTCGAGGTAGGCGACGAGGTGGCTAGCGAACTGAGCATCGCCGACTTTGGCCGGCGCGCCGTGATGATGGGCCGGCAGACGTTCCGGCAGAGCATCCGCGACCTGGAAAAGGAGAAAATTTACGAAGAGTACTCGGAGCTCGTCGGCGAGATCGTTGTGGGGGAGATCTACCAGGTGCGCCGCCACGAGACGCTTCTGATGCACGAGGGAACCGAGCTCGTCCTGCCGCGCAGCGAGCAGATTCCGCACGACCATTACCGGAAAGGCAACATGCTGCGCACGGTCGTCAAGGAGGTCAAGCGCGATGCGGGAAGCGATCCGCAGGTGGTGGTCAGCCGCACCGACCCCATCTTTATGGAGCGCCTCTTCGAAATCGAGGTGCCCGAAATCTACGAAGGCATCGTGGAAATCAAAGAGATTGCCCGCATCCCCGGCGACCGCGCCAAGGTGGCTGTCGTAAGCCACGACGAGCGCGTCGACCCGGTGGGCGCCTGCGTTGGCGTGAAAGGCGTCCGGATCCACGCGGTGGTTCGGGAACTGGCCAACGAAAACATCGACGTCCTGCAGTGGTCCGACGACCCGCACGAGCTCATCGGCCGTGCGTTGTCGCCGGCCAAGCCCGTCGACGTGAAGCTCAACCGCAACGCCGAACCGCCGCGGGCGCGCGTGGAGGTCGTGGCCGACGAAGTGAGTCAGGCCATCGGAAAGGGCGGCGTGAACATCCGGCTGGCCTCGCAGCTTACGGGGTTTGAGATCGATGTGTACCGTGAAATTCCGGCCGACGAAGAAGATATTGACATCGAAGAGTTCGGCGATGAACTCACCGAGGAGACAATCAGTAAGCTGAAACGGATCGGGTGCGATACCGGTAAAGCCGTTCTTGAACTTTCGGTGGATGAGCTCGCGCGCCGCGCCGAGTTGAACCGTGACACCGCTGAGCGCGTTCTAGATATTATCAAGACCGAGTTCGAAGAAGGGCCGGGGCTCGTGCAGCAGTTGGAGCGCGGTCGCTTTACGATCCAGGCGCCCTCGACGGAAGCAGATGGTGCCGCTGAGGAAGCCGAGGAGGAAGCCGCGGGGTCGTCCGTGAATGCGGAGAATGGCACGGCAGCGGGGGCGGACAGTGAGCTCGTAGAGGAGGTGGAGGACGTGCACGAGGAAACGACGCCTTCTGAGGAGGGGGCGCCCGAAGAAGAGAAAGAAGCAGAGCAGTAGAAGCGTATCCGGGGCCTCTGGAACGGCCCTTGAGAGGCATCAGGGATACCAGTTTTTCAATCACCAACCGACTACATGGCCACTAAAGAGAAGTTTAGAAAGAAACGGCTATTCAAAGTCGCACGAGACCTGAATGTGTCGAAAGATCGGCTCGTTCAGTTTCTTGAGGAGGAGGGGTACGGCGATGCGCTCTCGGGCAAGGGGCTCAACGCCTCGATCACCGACGAGGAGGCGTATCTTGTGCTTCGCAAGGAGTACGCCGATGACGCCGAAGCGGCCGCCCGGGTCCGCGAGCTACGTGCCACACAGTCGGAAGGCGATGGCTACAGCGGCGACGAAGTGACCAAGCTGGAGCACGAGGCGGAAGAGGCCGCGGAGGAAGCGGCCGCGGAGGAAGCGGCCGAAGCTTCGACCGATGGGGCCGTGGAGGCCGACGAGGCTACAGCCGAGCCTGAAGCGGCCGAACAGGCCGAGGCGGAAGCGCAGCCCGAGCCCGAAGCACAGGCCGACGCGGAGCCCGAACCGGAGGCGGAAGCCGCCGAGCCACCCGCCGAGTCGAAAGATGGGCAGGAGGCGCCACCCCCCGATGCTGAGGAAGCGCCCGAGGCGGCCGATGAGGCTCAGGCCCCCGCCGAGGTGGACGCCGATGCAGTGGCGAAGGAAGAAGCGCCCCCCGTTGACGAGCCGGAGCCTGAAGCTGTGGAGGCCCCGGCCGAAGAGGAGGCGGAGGAAGAAGCGCCGGCAGCGTCTGCCGACGGTGCCGTGGCGGCCGAAGAGGCCGAAACGGAGGAAGAAGCCGCCTCTGAAGAGGGGTCCGAGGTCGAAGCGCAGGCGGAGACTGAACCGTCGGCCGAAGCGGACACAACCGCGGAGGCCGAAGCCGAAGCAGGAGAGTCTGCCGACGAGCCTCGCGCCGAAGAAGGGGAGATCGAGATCGAAGAGGTCGAAGGCGACATCGACATCGACCTCGAAGATTATGATGACGCGGAGGACGAAGAAGAGATCGAGGAAACCCTCAAGGCCAACCGCTACAAGCTGAGCGGCACCGAAGTGGTCGGGCAGGTCGACTTGTCGCAGTTCAACAAGCCTAAGCGCCGTCGCAAGCGGAAACGGAAAGAGAAGTCCGAAGATCGAGACAAGAGCCGCTCCGATCGGAAGCAGAAGAAAAAGAAGCAGAAGAAAAAGAAGCGGAAGAAGGGGCGTCGCCGCGAAGTGACGGAAGAGGACGTCGAGCAGACGATCCAGGAGACGCTGCAGGAACTGGAGCAGGGCGCGAGCCGTGCCCGCCGTCGCCGCCGCCGCCGTCGCCGCGAGCGCCATGCCCGCCAGCGCGAGGAAGAGCGCAAGCGCGAGAAGGCGGAAGAAGGCGTGCTCCGCGTCACTGAATTCGTCTCGACCGGTGAACTCGCCAACCTCATGGGCGAGTCGGTGAGCGACGTCATTAGCACGCTCTTCGACGCGGGCATGATGGTGTCGATCAACCAGCGCCTCGATCGGGACACCATCGAGTTTGTAGCGGCCGAGTACGACCTCGACGTCGAGTTCATCGAGGAGTACAGCGGGGGGTCCATTGAGCTCGAAGAGGACGCTCCCGAAGACCTGGAGCCGCGGGCGCCCGTCGTTACCGTCATGGGCCACGTCGATCACGGCAAGACCTCGCTGCTCGATTACATCCGCAGCGCCAACGTGGTGGCCGGCGAGGCCGGCGGCATTACGCAGCACATCGGTGCGTACCACGTCGAGTTGGCGGATAAAGAGGGCGAGTTGACGTTCCTCGACACGCCGGGTCACGAGGCCTTCACCGCCATGCGCGCGCGCGGCGCCAAGGCCACGGACGTCGTTATTCTGGTGGTGGCGGCCGACGACTCGGTCATGCCGCAGACCATTGAGGCCATCAACCACGCGCAGGCCGCCGACGTGCCCATTGTGGTGGCCATCAATAAGATCGATAAGCAGGAGGCCGATCCGCAGAAGGTGATGGCGGAGCTGGCCGATCACAACGTGCTCGTCGAGCAGTATGGCGGTAAGGTGCAGTGCGCCGAGGTGTCCGCCGAGACCGGAGAAGGCATCCCGGACCTCCTGGAGAAGCTCGTGCTACAGGCCGAGTTGCTCGAACTGCAGGCCAACCCGAACCGCAACGCGGACGGTATCGTGATTGAGAGCCGCAAGGAGAAAGGCCGCGGCAACGTGATTACGGTCCTCGTGCAGAATGGCACCCTCGAGAAGGGGGATCCGTTCGTGGCCGGCATTCACAGCGGTAGTGTTCGCGCCATGTTCGATGAGCGCGACAACCGCGTTCAGGACGTGGGGCCGTCGATGGCCGCGCTCGTGCTTGGCTGTGACGGCCAGCCCGAGGTGGGCGACCAATTCGTGGCGCTCGACGACGAGGGCGTGGCGCGCGACATCGCCAACGAGCGTCAGCAGATCCATCGCGAACAGGAGCTGCGTCGCAAGAGCCAGGTTTCGCTCGACCAAGTCAGCCAGCGTATGGCGACGGGCGAGTTCCAGGAGCTCAACCTGATCGTGAAGGCCGACGTGGGCGGCTCCGTCGAGGCGCTGTCCGACTCGCTGCAGAAGCTCAAGACCAACGAGGTGGCAGTGAACATCATCCACAGCGGGGTGGGGGCGATCACGGAAAGCGACGTGATGCTGGCCCGTGCTTCGGATGCTGTCATTATCGGCTTCCAGGTGCGGCCCACACCGGGCGCGCGCAACACGGCCGAGCAGGAAGAGGTCGATATCCGGACGTACTCTATCATTTACGACGCGATCGAAGACGTCCGCAGCGCGCTCGAAGGGTTGCTCTCGCCCGAGCGCAACGAGCGCACGCTGGGCACGGCCGAGGTCCGCGAGACCTTCAAGGTGCCGAACGTGGGCATGGTCGCGGGTTCGTACGTGGTCGACGGCGAAATCAATCGCAACAGCCGCATCCGCGTCATTCGCGATGGCGTCGTGATCTACGAGGGCCATCTCGACTCGCTCAAACGCTTCCAGGATGATGTGAAGGAGGTGCAGAGCGGATACGAGTGCGGCATCTCGGTGAAGAACTTCAATGACATCAAAGTGGGCGACCAGCTTGAGTCGTACGAGATCGTCGAGAAGAAACGAACGCTGGAGGTGTAAGCACATGGCGTAACACGAATGGTCCCTGCACTGGGCGTTCCCTGCGCCCATCGCCCCGCCGCGTTGTCTTCACTTTGCATTCGTTCCGCCATGAGCATTCGCACCGAGCAGGTCGCAGAGCTGGTCCAGCGTGAGGTTGCTGAGATTTTGCA
>JAAAPH010000337.1 GCA_009908415.1 Bacteroidota bacterium | reverse complement strand
CGAAAGGCACCGACCACGAGGGCGTGTCGATGCCGTGGCTCTATCACCACTACATCGGGCACGACAACAACCGCGACGCCTACATGCAGAACACGATCGAGTCGCGGTACGTCGGAAAGATCCTCTTCCGCGACTGGGTGCCACAGGCGTACATCGATCATCACGAGATGGGCAATGGCGGCGCCCGGTTTTACGTGCCCCCGTATTCAGAGCCCATCCGCCCCGATGGCGATCCGCTCGTGTGGCGCGAGATGGACTGGTACGGCGCCCACATGGCGTACGCGGCCGAGCAGGAGGGCATCGACGGCGTCATCAACGGAGCGATTTACGGGGGATGGGGGCACTTCGGATGGCACTGGATCACGCCGTTTCACAATACGGCCGGCATGCTCACCGAGTCGGCCCGGACCGGGCGGTATGCGACGCCCACGTATTTTCAGCCGGACCAGCTTGAGGGGCGGCCCAACCGCTTCTTCCCGTACTACGGCGAACAGATCAGCTATCCCAACCCGTGGGAAGGCGGGTGGTGGCGCGTGCGCGACATCGTGGAGCAGCAGAAGATTTCGGCCATCGCCGCCCTCGACATCGCAGCGCGCCACCGCGAGCGCGTGCTGCGGAATGCGTACCTGAAAGCCGAGCGCCAGACGGAGCGCGGCGCGAGCGGCGACCCCGCGGCCGCGTACATCATCCCCGCCGACCAGCACGATCCGCTGACGATGGCCAAGATGGTCAATCGGCTGCTGTGGCAAGGCATCGAGGTGGAGCGTGCCGAGGCGGCCTTCGTTCACGAGGGGCAGACGTACGGCGCCGGGTCGTATGTGGTCTCGCTCGCCCAGCCCAAGCGCGGCGTCATCCGATGGCTCTTGGGCCGGACCTTCTACCCCGACAATACTTTCACGCGCGACGATGCCGGCAATCCCATCTGGCCGTATGACCTGGCCACCCACACGATGTACGAGTTTATGGGGGTCGACGTGGAGCCGGCCGACACCCCGGTCGACGTCGAGCGGGTGATCGTCGAGGAAGAAATCGACCCGGCGGGAACGGTGGCGCGCGGTTCCAGCGGGTTCGTTCTGGATGGGCGCTTGAACGACAGCTTCCACGCGGTGAATCTCCTGCTGAACGCGGACGTCGCAGTGCATCGCGTGGACCAGCCGCCGTCCGGCTCCACGCTCCGCCCGGGCGACTTCGTCGTGGCGGCCGACGCATCGCCTGACGCACTCGCCCGGATCGCGGAGGAGACCGGGGTGGACTTCGCGCCGCTCGACGCGGAGGCTCGATCCGGCGCGCACGCGCTGGAGCCCGTGCGAGTCGGCATGTACCAGCCCTACTATGGCGGCAACATGGACGAGGGGTGGACGCGCATGCTGCTGGAGAACTTCGGGTTCGCGTACGAAACGCTCCGTGATGACGGTATTACGGCCGACAATCTGGCCGAGACGTACGACGTGATCCTCCTGCCGGAGGAGGACCTGGACACGATGCTGGGGCCGACGATGGACGACTGGGAGCTCAAGCCCCCCGCCGAGTACCAGAGTGGATTCGGTGAGGAGGGCGTGCAGGCGCTGGATCGCTTCGTGCGAGACGGCGGCACGCTCGTCACCTTCGGGGCCTCCGGCGAGCTGGCTATCGAAGAGATGGGCCTGCCCGTCGAAAACATCGTGGCGGAGTCCGCTACCACCACCGAAGGGTACGGCGGCGGTGCGTCGGAGGCCGACTTCTGGGCGCCGGGGTCCACGCTGCGGATCGACGTCGACACCACGAATCCGTTGGGGTATGGCATGCCGTCCGAGGCCTACGCCCTGTTCTGGCGCAACAACCAGGTGTACAGCACGACCTTCAACCCCCGTAGTCAGGACATGCACCGGATCGCCACGTACCAGGAGCGTGATCTGCTGCAGAGCGGATGGCTGCTCGGCGAAGACCACATCACCGAAGAGGCGGCGGCCGTCTCGGTGGGGCACGGCGCGGGCCACGTCGTCATGATCGGGTTCCGGCCGCAGTTCCGGCACACAACGCACGGCACGTTCAAACTCGTGTTCAATGCCATTTTGAGCGGTCAGGTGGACACGGCCCCGGCATCCATGCCAATGTCTAGCAACTGAGCCGCGGCGGCTCCACACGGGACGGGGCTGCGTCTGCGGATGGAAGGCTTGACCGGTCCAACGCGACCGGGATGCCGAACCTGCTGCTCGGCCCCGCGGCACGATATGCTCCAACCAAATCGAAGAGGTGAAGATTGAGCGTTCGCGCTACGAAAGAATCGGCCGACTACGGGGACGTGTCGGCTCGGTCATGGATTCGCCGCGTACTAATGCCTGACGACAGCCGCGACGCGCTGACGCAGCAGGCGTGGCGCGGTGCCACTGGCGGCGTCGTGCTTGCCGCCGTCGCCATTTCGGCGCTCACAGGGGCTCTGTTCGGATCGGGTCTCGGCACCGTGCCCGATGCACTTCTTGGCGCCCTCGCTGGGGGGCTGTGCGTCCTCGTGTTCGGCGCAGCGACGCTGGGCGTCGTCGCCATGGCCAATGGGCTACCCCGCTACTTCTTGGCGGGCCTCGGTGGAGCCATCGGCACGATCGTCACGGCCGAGTTCTTCGATTTCGGGTGGCCCGATGCCTTGTTCTACCCGGGTCTGTTCGTCTTTGTATGGACGCAAGCGATGCTCGGAGCCGCGCTGTGGGTCCTGGCGCGCGGCGGTGTGCATCAGGCCGCCGCGCGCACCAAGGCGGTCGCCGCTGGTCTTCTGGTGGTGGCGCTCGGCATCAACGTGGCGGGCATCGTGTGGCTGGCGGATGCCGGAACGGCCCCAGAGCCGGTCGACACCGCGTCTGCGCCGCCCGCCGTGACGCCGCTGGAACGCAATCCGGCGGCGCCGGGGGACTACGCAGTGCAAACGCTGTTCTACGGAAGCGGGACCGACATCCAACGCCCCGAATACGGCCCGGGCGTCGATCTGCAAACCGAGCCGGTCGATGGCTCCTTGATCCTGCCCGAGTGGAACGGATTCACCGCCGACGTGCGTGAATGGTACTGGGGGTTTGGTATTGACGCTCTGCCCCTCAACGGGCGGGTGTGGATGCCCGAGGGCGACGGGCCGTTCCCGCTCGTCCTCGTCGTCCACGGAAACCACAGCATGCAGGATTACTCGGATCCCGGCTACGCCTATCTGGGAGAGCTTCTGGCCAGCCGTGGGTTCATCACCGTCTCGGTCGACGAGAACTTTATCAACGGGTCCTGGTCGGGCGACTTTCGTGGGAACGAGATCCCGGCGCGGGCCTGGCTGTTGCTCATGCACCTGAAGCAGTGGCGCCAGTGGAATCAGACCGCGGGCAATCCGTTCTATCAGCACGTCGACATGGACCGGATCGCGCTCGTGGGCCATTCACGCGGCGGCGAGGCCGCGCCCCTGGCGGCGCGGTTCAACACGCTGCCTGCGTTTCCCGACGACGCCGACCTCGCTTTCGACTTCGGGTTTAACATCCGATCGCTCGTTGCGCTGGCCCCCACGGATTACCGCTACGAGCGGCGCATTACCCTGGAGGATGTGAACTACCTGACCCTGCAAGGCTCGTACGATAGCGACGAGCGCAGCTTCTTCGGTATCCGCCAACTGCAGCGGATGACGTTCAGCGAGGGGTTCGATGGGTTCGCGGCCGGGCTTTACATCCACCGGGCGAATCATGGGCAGTTCAACTCCGGGTGGGGAGCCACCGACACGGGGCCGCCCTCCAGCTGGCTGCTCAACACGGAGGCCCTCATCGATGGAGCCGATCAGCGGCGCATTGCTCAGATTTACATTTCGGCCTTCCTGGAAGCCACCCTCCGTGGACGCGACGAGTACGTCCCGCTCTTCCGCAACCATCAGGCCGCCGATGAATGGCTGCCGGAGACGGTCTACGTGCACCGCTACAAGGATGCCGCCTTTCGCCCGATCGCCACGTTTGAGGAGGACCTGGACGTGACGACGGCGACCCGACCGGGCAGCACGGTTCAAACCCGCCTCCTGAGCGAATGGGGCGAGCAGGATCTGCCGTTTCGCGGCGCGCGCACGCAGCAAACGAGCGGGGTGCTCATCGGGTGGGAAAAGGCCGGTGGTGCGGCCGACTCGACGGGGGGAGACCCAGCATCCGCACCGGATTCGATGGCGCAGTACACAATTGGACTGCCCGCCACGGACGCAGTCTTCCAAGGGGAGGGCGAGGACGCAGCGCTCGTCTTCTCCATGGCCCGCCGTGCCGTCGACGACGATGCGCCGCCTGACGAACGCTTTGACGTCCACGTTGAGCTCGAAGACGCCGACGGGACGACGGTGTCCCGCCGCCTGAGCCGCTACGCCGCCATCCCCCCTGTGCTGCGCACGCAGTTCCTGAAACTCGGATGGCTGTCCCGGGACTGGTTCGGGATGCCGTGGGAGCCCGTCATGCAAACGTACGAGGTGCCTCTAGGCGACTTCGTCCAGCAAACCCCGGACTTCGTGCTGTCTGATGTGCGCCGGATGCGGTTTGCGTTCGGCCGCCATGCGCCAGGGAAGATCGCACTGGATGACATCGGGGTGCGGGTCGAGTAGTTCGATCGGGGGATGGGCGGGGCAGGAGCGCGCGTTCCCAGCTGCATGCCGGGCTCATCGTTCGTCGTTCCAGGCGCATGGGTTGCATGCGGTCGGTCCCACGAGTAGGTTGAGGATGCGCAGCGACAGCACCCGATGATGTTCTCCCCTCCGTCCCGTGGTCGAATCCTTTCTCGGCGTTTCGCCGCACTATAACGACACCAACTTCATTGCCGAGACGGCCGTCGTGATCGGCGACGTGACGCTCGGCGAGCAGGCTAGTGTGTGGCACAACGTCACGATCCGAGGCGACGTGAACTGGATTCGCATCGGTCGGGCCTCGAACGTGCAGGACAACACGGTCGTCCATGTCACGCACGGCTCGGCGCCGACGGACATCGGCGACTACGTGACGATCGGGCACGGCGCCATCATTCACGGCTGCACGATCGAAGACAACGTGCTTATCGGGATGGGGGCGACTGTCATGGACCACGCCGTCATCGGACGCGACAGCATTGTGGGCGCGGGGGCGCTCGTGACGCAGCGCACGGACGTCCCGCCCCGCTCGCTCGTGCTCGGCCATCCCGCGAAGGTCGTGCGCGAACTGACCGATGAGGAAGTCGCGACCATCCGCCCGTATGCCGACAACTACGTGCGGTACCGCGCGATCCACCGCGGCGACGAGACGCCGGATGAAAATCCGTATTACGAGCGGCCCAACTTTTTGCCGTAACCGGAGGGGCTTTCGTGCACACGTGCATCATTGCAAATCCGCACGCCGGGTCGGCGGACAGGGCGGCGTCGGTGCAGCGCCGTGCTGCGCAGCATGATCAGGTCGTGTGGTGGGAGAGCCCCGATCGAGCCGCCTGCGAGGGGCTCGTGCAGCGTGCGGTGGAGGCGGGGGCCGTGCGGATTGCCGCGGCCGGTGGGGATGGCACCATCAACGGCGTGGTGAATGCCCTACAGGCGATCGGCGCCAATGTGCCACTCGGGGTGCTACCGTTTGGGACCGGCAACGACCTGGCGAACACGCTGGCCATCCCGCACGACCCGGACGCCGCGTGGGATGTGTTGTTGCGCGGACACGAGCAGGTCATCGACCTCTTCCGGATGGATACCTCTGGCGAAAGACGCTTTGGCATCAACGTCGCGGCCGGCGGCTTCAGCGGGCAAGTGGACGAGGCGCTCACGTCGGAGGCGAAGGCGACGTGGGGCCCGCTGGCGTATCTGCTGGGCGCCGCCCAGGTGCTGCCCGACCTCCAGGAGTACGAGACGTACATCGCCTTCGATGGGGCGCCCCGGCAGCGTATGCAGGTGCTTAATGTCGTCGTCGCCAATGGGCGGACGGCGGCCGGCGGCCGTCCGGTGGCTCCTATCGCCAATCCGTGCGACGGGCTGCTGGACGTGATCGTTGTTAAAGCGGGCAGCATGCCGGCGCTCGCCAAGGTGGGTACGCGGCTCGTGGCGGGCAACTACCTGGGCAGCCCGCTCGTCGATCACCGGCGCGTGCGGCAAGGTGGCTGTCGCCTCAGATCCAGGCATGTGGTTCAACGTGGATGGTGAGCTGATCACGAACGAACCGGTGAGTCTCCGCATCCTTCCGGGGCGACAGCGTGTCATCGTGGGCCCGGAGTTTGAAGCAGCGCCCGATGAATCTCGGCGGGACGCCTAAGCGTCTCTGGCGCGTAGCCTTCGGGGGAGCTGGGAAAACTACCCAACCAGGTGGGGCCTGGGGGCCTCGGCACTCCGTATCCTTGATGCGCGCTCGTCTGGAGGGGGCTCGCGGTTCAGGGCCTCTTGCCCATCCAGGTTACGCAGTTCTTGGTCGGGCCTTACGGGTGGAGCCCTCCCCGACGCGCCCGCGGCCGTCGTGCAGTCGGAAACCGCTCGGTCGTGAGCGATAACTTCTTCGACAACGACGAGCTGAACGAGGAAAGCGAGGGTTCTGATTTTGTTGGTCAAACCCGCCCCAATCGATCGCTTGGCCATTGCCCGGCTTACGTACTCGCTTTTAAGGGCATCCATCCGGCGCCGAGCCGCACGGCCGGTTGTGCCTGCAAGGACCGGCCGCGCACGATCCGCTGCGGGCCCAGTGGTTCATGCTGGGCCCGTGGTGCAGTTGGGGTGCAACTAACGCGCGAAAGGGCGTAGACCGTGCGGGACCGCCGTCGAAATAATTGCAGGTTCTGCACAACCTCGGAGATGCACTGGAGTCTTCTCTACAGCGTCACACTCTCCACTCTCCGATGCCCCTTCCATGCAACTTCGAATGGTCAGTCTCGTCGTGCTCGTGTCCCTCATGGGGGTGGGCTGTAACACGATCCCCATCAACCAGGAGGACGTGTTTATGCCCAAGCCGTCCGTCACGCCGGCCTCGTTCGACGTGGAGGGCGTCCAGCTCAACGAGCTGTCTGTCGCGGTCGACGACAGCGTGCGCCTCAATGCCTGGCACCTCACCCAGCCCAACGCGCGCGGCACCGTGCTCTTCTTTGGGGGAAACGGCTTCTATCTCGTCCAGTCGCGCGGCTATATCCGCGCGCTCACCCGGCATCCGGTGAATGTGATGATGTTCGACTACCGCGGGTACGGCCGCAGTGAAGGCACCCCGAGCGTCCCCGACCTCAAGCAAGATGCACTGGCCGTGTACCGGCAGGTGCGCGATGAAATGGCGGTGCCCGCCGATCGCATCATCGTCCACGGCCACTCGCTGGGGACCTTCCTGGCGACCTTCGTGGGGACCGAGCGCGAGGTGGGTGGCATTGTGCTCGAGAACCCGGCCACGGACGTGAACGACTGGGTGCAAGGCTTGGCGCCATGGTACGTGCGCCTCGATCTCTCGTTCGAGATTGATAAAGACTTGCAAGGCGAGAGCAACGTAGAGCGGCTGCGGCGTGCGAACAACACCCCGCTTCTGACGATTGGTGGAGCGCAAGACAACGTCACGGCGCCCGCGATGGCCCAGGAGCTGCACCGGGAGGCGGCCACGCCGGACAAGCACCTCCTTGTGGTTGAGGAGGGCGGTCACAACCGACTGTACGAGGCCGCGTCGTATAAGGCGGACTACGGTCAGTTTTTGGAGCGGGCGCTGCCACCGCGGGAGTAGTTCTCGGACGAGGGCGGCGATCCCTCGTCCAGTCCACGAGCCTCAGTGGGCTTGTCGTCCCCGCCGAGTCCGAACCACCGCTTCCATTGATTCAGGCCGCTGAGGCTCAGGACCAAACCGCCTATCGCCGTGCCTGCGATGGGCAACGGGATTCCAACGGCGATGCCGGCCAGGAGGCCCTTCAGGCCGCTCGTGACCATCGGGTCGTGGCCGTAGCGATGCTGGACGAAAGCTACACTGATGAGGCCAAGCACAAAGCCGATCGAAGCCAGCGCTACCGTCCCCATACCGAGCGACACCGCATTGCCGGAGAAAAGCAGCCAATCGAGCGCCAGGATGAGCGCACCACTGGCCGGTTGCAGGAAGGAGCGCGGGGAGCGATCAGGGGGCATGGACGGCAGGTGGGGTTATGAAGCGGTCAGGGAGATCAGGCGGCAGCGGCATCAAACCGAATTAAACGCGTCGATGACAATCACACCGCCACCGTCCCGCTCATCCAGGCGAGCCAGGGCCTCCGGGGCGTCGGTCAGGGGGATCGTCTCGCGTACCAACTGGTCCGG
>JAAAPH010000117.1 GCA_009908415.1 Bacteroidota bacterium | reverse complement strand
TCACCAGGGCGCCGGGTGACGGGAAGCGCCTCGCCGGTGAGCAGCGATTCATCCACGGCCGCCGTGCCCTCGACCACGGTGCCGTCGACGGGGACCCGCTCGCCGGCCCGCACCCGCACACGATCGCCGGGGCGGAGGGCGTCCAGCGGCACGGTGCGGGGGCCCTCCGGATCTAGGCGGCGTGCCTCATCGGCCTGCTCGCGCGTCAGGTCATTCAGCAGCCCGGCAGCGCGGCGTTTGATCACGCCCTCGTAGTAGGTGCCGAGCGAGACGGCGAGGATAATGACGACCGTGACGTCGAAATACAGATCGATCTGGCCCATCAGCATCGCGCCCGTGCTGTACAGGTAGGCACTCCCAGCCGCCAGGGCCACGAGCAGATCCATGTTCGGTTGGAGCACGCGCAAGCTCACGTACGCGCCGCGCAGGATGGGCCAGCCCGTAAAGCCCAGGACGAAAGTGCTGAACAGCCAGATGTTGCTGAAGGCGTAGCGTCCGTCGGGGCCGGTGAGGTCCATGAGTCCTTCGGCGCCAAAGTAGACGGGGTACAGGAATACGATGTACCAGACCATCACCATCATGGTGAAGAAGCCGCCCAGCAGGAGCCGGACCACCGTGTTTTGCGCCTCTTCCTCGCGGGTGTCGGCATCGTCGTGCGCGCGGGCCCGGTACCCGCCGCGGGTCAGTGCGTCGCAGAGATCGGGTTCGGTGAGCCGGTCGGCGTCGTACTGGACTTTCACCATGTCCGACGCGTAGCTCGCCTCCGCCGCAAACACGCCGTCGGTCCGCTGCGCGATCGTTTCGATGAACGACTCGCAGGTCGCGCAGTGCATGCCCTCCATCCGCAGAAAGGCGGCAGCCGCATCGTCCGGGACGACGGGCGTTTCGTCCGGCCGGTCGGCCATCTGGGCACGGACGGCCTCGGCTTCTTCGGTGTCGAGGTCGTCGAGCAGGCGCGCCACTTCGAGGCAGCCCCGGCAGCAGAACGCGCCATCGACGTCGTCGGCCGTGATCGGCGGGGCCGGGGTGGGTAAATCGCAGAGGGTGCAGCGGGGCATGATGCAGGTGATAAGTGCTCCGGTGGATATCGTTACGCGCGGTTGCGTTATTGGAGACGCCGTGTGGTATCAACCATCAAATTCTGATACGCATTATGTCGTGGGAAGAGCCGCAACCCCCCATCCTCAGCTTCGGAACGGGCCTCGCCGTAACGGCCGTCACCATTGTGGTCGCCGGGCTGCTCGTCTTTCTGATCTGGGGATAGTTGGGGCACACCGAGTAACGAGGAGATCCCGGTCAGGACGAGGCCGCACCGAGGTTCAGGGGCGTGTACAGGCGCGGGAGGAGTCGCTTGAGGCGGCGGCTAGCATCGGCGTCCACGAGCACGTTTGTGGCCGGGATGCCTGCGGCTTGTGTGGCCTCCGACACGTCCGGCGGCAGGCCCGTTCCGAACAGGATGATCCGATGCGCGGCGAGATTGGCTTCCGCGCGCAGGCGATGGATGGCCTCCCGTAGCGCGTTGCCGTCGAACGCGTCGCCGCAGATCACGACTTTCTGTGCCGCGGCCGGGAGTTCGTCTGCGGCGTGCAGGTCGTCCGGCGTCATCGTGCGAACGTTCAGGCGGGCCGCGACGGAATCGTGCGTGCGCAGCTGCTGCGTCAGGGCGTCTGGCGCTCCGGGAGCGGGCTCGACGACCAACACGCGCAGCCGGCCGCCATCCGGCATGGGCTGGACGGGCGGAATGACGTGTTCGAGGTACTCCTCGAGCGCTACCTCATGCAGGTAATCCACGAACTGCTCCGAGAAGGAGGGCGAGCGCGCGTTCCAGTCGTGTAGAAATGGATTCATCAGGCAGGTGCGCAGCAGGACGAGCGACATCTCCTCGTCCACGGCGTGCTCCAACACGGCGTCGGGGAAGAGCGCATCCAGCACGTGCCGGTAGTCCGCTACGCCCACCTCCGTCTTCGACAGCAGGAAGTCGTACTGGTTGATGTCTTCGCGCCCGTCCACCGTCATCCGCCGCCAGATGCGATTGGTGAAGTCGTTCAGTTCGGCAATCGACGAGAGGCCGTCGCGCGGTGTCAGCACGAAGCAGTAGCCGACCGTCTCGGCGGGCGCGAACGGGCGTAGGGTGATCCAGGTGGCCTCGCCAGTGAACCGATCGGTGAGCGCGCCCACGAGATCCTTGTTGACCTCGATGCAGTGCTTCATGAACTGGCCGTGGCCGTCTTCGGTGAGGGGCACCATGGCCTGGGAGAGGTAGCAGCTGACAGCCGCTGCGCCGGGGCGTGAGCCCTCCAGCGTCCACTGGCCAAGGAAACCGCCGAAGCCCGATCGGTCGTCGTCGGACAGGTAGGGGGCGGCGTACGAGATGGCGTCGCGCACGTGGTAGTTGCGGCACAGCACGGCGCCGGCCGGGTACGGCACGTAGCCGAACTTGTGCGGGTCGATCGTCAGCGAGTCCGTCTCGGCGATGGCGGCAATGCCGCGATAGGCCGCCTCGTCGATGAGGCCTTCCGGCCCGGCGAAGGTGCGGTCGACCTGATCCACCGACCGAAAGGTGCCGTCGTCATTCTTGGGCAGCATGGCGGCGAAGAATCCGCCGAAGGCCGCGTCGCAGTGGTGCCAGAAACGGATCCCGTCGTAGGCGACCTCCTGGCGGAAGGCCTCAATGTGGTGCAGCGGGTCGATGGCGCCTTCCTCGGTGGTGCCGAGGATGCTGATGACGCCCAGCACGGGCTGGTTCTCGGCCGCACAGGCGCGCACCTTATCGGCCAAGGCGTCCGTGTCGAGGCGAATGTGGCGGTCGACGGGCACGGTGTCCAGCGCGTTGGCGCCGAGGCCCACGAGGTCCATGTTTTTCTTCCAGCAGTAGTGGGCGGCCTGCGAAATGAACACCTTCGGCAGGCGGGCCCGGTCGTCGGGGAAGGCTTCGTTATAGCGCAGCAGGAAGGCGGCGAGGCCGGTCTGCCGTACGCTGGGTAGCGCCTCCTGGAAGGCCTGCGCCGTCGCGCGGTCGGCCTCGTCCAGGGCGGCCTTGATGCGCAAGTGCAGGTCGGTGATGGCGCGGTTGGGCAGGTTGGCCAGCTGGAACGTCGAGAGCGCGCCGAGCGGGGCGTCGTCGCCGGTGGCGCGCGTCACGGGCCAGTCGCGGATGGAGGCGAAGTCCGGCTCGCGGTGGGCGAGCAGCCGCACGGCGAGCGGGTAGAGCCGCACGTTGCGCGCCATCCACAGCGCCTCCAGGTTGGCGATGGTGCCGCCGCTGCAGAGGTGGCCCCAGCTGTAGGACCGCCGCTCGGCGCGCGCATCGGGGGAGAGCGTTTTGGGCAGGAACGGCGGATAGCTCACCATCTGGGCCAGCGCGCGGAAGTACTCGCGCTCCTCGCGCACCGTCTCGGGCGAGACCTCGGCCACGACGTTGTTCTGGTTGTAGAGCAGTCCCGCGAAGTAGCCGACGAGCGCCGGCAGCGTCGGGTCGCTCACGATGTGGGCGATCTGCCGCGGGGAATAGAGCGGGGCGGCGCGCTTCAGTTCTGCCAGAATCTGGAAGAGCTCGTCGCGCAGCCGGGCCGTCATCTCGTCGTACTCGGGCGCGCGCTTATCGCGTTCGCCAACGAGCCGCGGGTCGCTCGGATGAAAGTTGCGCCGCCAAAAGACGTGGTCGTGCAAGACCTCTAGCAGCAGGCGCTCCAGCTCGTCGGCGTTTTCGCCTTTGGGGCCCAGGAACGATGCTTTGTGGAGGGAAGAATCCATAACCGGTCGTGCATGGTGCAGTAGCTAGACGGCGTCCCGCCCCGGCTGTAGGCCGACGGCCGGGACGTCTCGCGCACGCAGTGCTTCGGAGCCGCGTTCCGGTCCCATCCCGTTTTCACCGAAATCGATCCGCCGCCTCGGCGTCGTCCAGGTGCGTCGTATCGTTGCGCAGAGCAATCTCCCAGACGCCGTTGCGGCGCACGAGCTTCGTCACGCTCGCCAGCGGACAGCCGGCGTCTGGCACGTCGCCCTCCACGAGGCCGAACAGTACCCCCTGCACGGTTGCCCCGTGGCCTACGATCAGCATCTCCTCCGTGTCGTCGTAGCGGCGGACGAGGCAGCGCGCCGCGGTGCCGATGCGGTCAAACATGGCGTCGCGCGACTCCGGAAACGACGGCGTAAGGCACGGCGCGTGGGTGAAGTCCACCCGGCCGAAACGGTCGGCAAGGGTATCCGGGGGGAGGAGGGAAGGCGACTCGGCGAACCAATCGGGGTTGAGCCATTCGCCGAGGCCGGGTTCCAGCCAGAGCGATGTGTCGATCGCCTCAGCCGCCGCGTGGGCCGTTTGCACCGTGCGTAGAAACGGAGAGGCCACGATCCGGCGCGCATCGGTTTGGGCAAGCCGCTGCGCGAGCTTGTGCGCCTGCGTCACGCCGTCGGGCGAGAGGCCAGGGTCGTGCGGACGGTCGGCCGTCTCGTGCCACTCCGGGTCGACGAAGTCTTGGCGGTTAGCATGGCGGGTGATCCAAAGAACACGGGGCATGCAGGCAACTCGTTCATCATCGGGGGACCGGGGTTCAGATACGAGCGCCGTGGGACCGAGTTGCGACTGCCGCGGGCCACCGGCAGAGAGCGCAAGAGGCGACGGGCAATGATCCATTTTCCATCTTTACGCGATGCTCCCAACGATCTACCGTCCCACGTTGTGCAAGGCAGGCTGTCAATGCTTATGCTCAAATCATCTGTTGCCCCCACCCATTCTCTTTTTGTACCCCATGCGCAACCTCTGCATTCTTCTCCTGAGTTGTGTCGGCTGGCTAATGGCGGGCTCGGGATGCGGTAACAACGCGCCCACGCCGGTCCCTTCGGCGGCGGAACGCATCTTCGTGGACGGTCAATTTTCGGACTGGGCGAAGGTCACGCCGGTGCACGTGGATCCCGTCGGGGATGGCGTGGAGGACGGCGTCGACTTCGGCCGCCTGTGGGTCGGGCACGACCGGCGCTTCGTGTTTCTGCGCATCGACCTGGGGCACGAGATCAACATTCAGAACGACAACGCGCTCACCCTCTACCTCGACGCGGACAATAACGCCGAGACGGGGGCGCCGGTGCAGGGCCTTGGCGTCGATGTGACGTGGACGTTCGGCGACCGCTCGGGACAGCAGGTCCGCAGCACGGACACGACGGAGATCGGCCACGCAGACATTGGCCTCGTCACGGCGCCCACCGTCTCCTCCACGACCTTCGAGATCGCGTTTGACCGCGACGCGCCGTCGTCGCCGTTCACGGGGGATACGCTGCGGCTCGCCGTCGCCGATCAGCAGGCGGGCGGCGACCGGTTGCCCGACGCGTCTGGCGGCGTGGCCTATCCGCTCGGCGAGGTGGAGAGCCTCGCTCCGCTGACGGTGCCTGCGCTTACGCGAACGGCGGACAGCACGCTCCGTGTGGTGAGCTACAACGTCGAGTACGGCACCCTCTTCGAGGACGAAGCGCGTCCAGCGTACCAGCGCATCTTCGATGTCATCCAACCCGACCTCATCGGCTTCCAGGAAATCTACGACCGCGATGCGCGCGCCGCGCGGGCTGCTGTTGAGGAACTGATACCCTCCGGCGAGGACGCCCCCTGGCATAGCGCGAAGGCCGGGCTCGACCTCGTGGCCGTCAGCCGGTATCCGATTCGGGCGACCTACACGATCCCCGGCTACGAGGACAACCGCAGTGCCGCCTTCGTCATCGACGCGCAGGATCCGTTAGGCAGCGACCTGCTGTTCATCGTGATGCACCCGCCCTGCTGCAGTGGCGATACGCCGCCCCGCGACGAGCGCCGGCAGCAGGTGGTGGATCAGGTCCTCGCCTTCCTCCGCGATGCGCAGACGGACGGGGGCGACATCGATCTTCCCGCAAACACGCCGGTCATCATCGCGGGCGACATGAACTTCGTGGGCGACGATCAGCAGCCGTTCTCTCTCCGGACGGGCACCATCGTGGACACGAGCCGATTCGGCCCGTCGTTCGGCCCGGACTGGGACGGCAGCTCGCTCACCGATCTGGCCCCCCGGCTGACGGGGTGGCCGATGGACTTCACGTGGTACGATCTCGAAAGCAGCTTCTCGCCCGGTCGCCTCGACTACATCTACTACACCGACAGCGTGCTGCGTGCGGTGCGCCACTACACGCTCTTCACGCCGGCCCTCAGCGCCGAGCAGCTAGAGTCCAGCGGGCTGCGCGCGGACGACGTCGTGCGAGCCTCCGATCACCTGCCGCTCGTGGCCGACTTTGCCCCCATCGAGTAGCTTTGAGGAAAAGCCGGAGCGGCGAAGACGGGAGGAATGAGCACGGGCCACTCTCCTAACGCTCCAACCTTCAACCTTCCAACCTTCAACGCCCGAACCCTCACCCGCGCCGCTACTCCCCATCGGACCCCGGGAGGAACTGCTCCGGCAGGGCGATCACGTACGTGTCGAGGATGCCCTCGCGCTCGGTCAGCCACATGCGGAAGCGCTGGGCCTCCTCCCGGCTGGAGCCCGCGTTCAGAATCAGTTTGTGTGCGCCGTCGATCGGGTCCTCGGCGATCACGGCCCGGAACGGGATCGAAATCGTGCGCTTCAGGCGCGTGAGCGCCACCTTGGCCCGCGACCGGGTGGAGTACGTACCCGCCTGCACGCCGAACTGGTACGTGGTGGGCCCGAACGGGGGAAGCACGTCGGCCTCAATCATGTAGACGTCGGCAAACGCCGGGTTCGTCTGCAGGTGCGTGACGAGCCGGGCCGGCTTCCAGCGCACGCGGAAGGAATCCGTTTCCACGACGTACTGGCGCCGCGCCTCCCGCCGGATGTTGAGCGGGCCGTGGAGGTTGCGCTCCACCGCCGTCATGAACGACTGCGTGTTGCGGAGCGTCCCCACGAAGCGCCGCGCCTCGTCCAGCGAGCGGAAGGTGCCCAGGTGCACGATGTAGCGCGCCGGCGGGCCGCGCCGCTCGGCCAGGTACTTCTGCCGCATATCCGGCGACATCACCACGAAGTCGACGCCCGTCACGCGGTCGCCGTTCTCTTTCGCGCGAACGCGGACTGTGCGGCGCGGTGGCTCGGCCACCAGGTTGTAGGTGCGCAACTGGTTCTGGTCCACCCGCGCGTGATACGTCCCCGGCGGAACGCGGTACGCGTAGAAACTGCCGTCGCTGAAGACCGGCAGCGACACCGAAAAGTCGGTTTCGGTGCTGGTCAGGTGCACGGTGAAGCCCTTGGCCGGCGTCTGCTTGCCTTTGTAGAGCCACGTCACCGTACCCTCCACCGTGCCGCCCACAAAGACGGGGATGTCGAGCGGCTTGAAGACGTTGGGGTCGGTGCGGAACGAGAACGCCGTGTAGCGCGGCGACCACTTCGGGTTGTCGGGCCCGGCGTTCGTGAGGTCGATGCTGTGGATGGCGTACGGCAGCAGCCCCTGCGAGCGGACCACGTTGTCGTCGCCCTGGCGGGTCGGGACGGGGCGCCGGTAGTAGACCTCGCTCTCGATGACGCGCTCCCGGTGGTCGTGGATGCCGTTGCCGTTCTCGTCGATGAAGAAGCGCACCGACGTGGCCGACTCGCCCACCCAATGCCGGTCGCTGAAGACGAAGCGGTCGTGGGTGTGGTCGTACCCGATGCTGCCGGTCAGGCGCTGTGTCGATTGCAGGCGGCCGTCGAACTGGCGCGTCTCGGCGAGGGCACGGGCGTACGGCAGGGTGAGCGACAGCCGCACGCCGCCGAAGTTAAACCCCGACCGGAAGTTGCGCCCTGCGGTAAAGCGCACACGCGCAAACGATGCGATGCGGCGCGCGAGGCTCAGCCGCCCGGACCGCCACTGGTCGAAGCGGGTGTCGAATGTGAAACGGGAGCGGAGCGAGACACCGCGGAGCAGCGCGGGAACCGATTTGCGGCGGGGCACCCAGTAAAAATGGTCGAGCGTGAGGTCGCCCCGGATGGGGTTGAAGCGGCCCTCCCGGACGCGGCTCCACGCCCGATACCGGGCGCTCGCCACGCCCAGGGGCCCTAGCGAAAGCGACAGCCGCGGGAAGGCTTGCAGGTCGATGTAGTCGTCGGCCACTGCAAACTGGCCGCTCCACTGGGCCGTAACGCTCTGCGCGCCGACGCGCCAGGGCAGATACACGTCGGTTTGCACCTCATGATTGAGCGCCGTCGGGTTGTAAAGGGTCTGCTGCGAGGACGGTTGGTAGTGGGTGTACCGGAGCTCGAACCGGCGCTTCGAGGGGTAGATGGCGTTCAGGGCGAGGCGCGTCTGA
>JAAAPH010000089.1 GCA_009908415.1 Bacteroidota bacterium | reverse complement strand
GCCCCGTCGTGGGCGACGCAGAACGCCGTGTAGAAAAGACAGCGGACGTGCTTTTGCATGAATACGAGATCGCTCCCCAAAACCCGGACACGGAGTCGCCCGTTATAATGTGAAGGATTGTTGAAGCTGGACGAATCATGTGAACACGATGGCGGTGGCCTATACATTAAAAATGTGTAAAGCCCGATCCTGCCCTCTCTCGCACGGTCCGATCGGACCGTGCGGCTTCCTCACAGTCCAGACCGTTTATGGCCGAGTCGACGGACGCCACCCAGCTGCTCGTCGCGAGCCGCCAGGGGCACAAAGACGCGCTCGACCGCCTCATGCCGGCCCTGCATGATGAGCTGCGCGCCATCGCGCATCGGCTCTTGCAGAAGCGCCCGGCCGGTGGGCTGTTCAACACCACCGCGCTCGTCCACGAGGCGTACCTCAAGCTGATCGACCAGTCCGAGGTCGAGTGGGAAGACCAGGCCCACTTCCAAGCCCTCGCGGCCCAGGTGATGCGCCAGGTTCTGATCGACCACTTCCGCAAGCAGCAGGCGGAAAAGCGAGGGGGCGGCCGGCCGGAGCTATCGCTGGAGGAGGGAACCATCCCCGTCGACGAGCGGGGCGACGTCATGCTTGCGCTCGACGAGGCGCTCCACGAGCTGTCCGAGCGGGATGCCCGGAAGGGCCAGATCGTCATGTACCGCTTTTTCGGGGGCATGACGCAGCGCGCCATCGCCAACGTGCTCGACGTGTCGCCGCGGACGGTGCGGCGCGAGTGGCGCAAGGCCAAGGCCTGGCTGGCTCACGAGCTCTCGGGGTACGGGATTGGCGAGGCGTGACGCGATCCCCGCGCGGAATCCCCGCGCCGCGCCTCGTTTCGTGTTCTTGCTCATCACCAGGCGTCCGCGATGAACGAGTGGTCGGAGGAGGCATGGCACCGGATCGACGAATTGCTGGACCAGGCGCTGGACCGGCCGCCGGCGGAGCGCTCGGCGTTTTTGGACGCCGCCTGCGCCGGCGAGCCCGATGCGCGCGCGCACGTGGAGGCGCTGATTGCCGCTGAGGAGGAGGCGCCGGACTTCCTGGACCGCGACGCCGCCGCCCTGCTCACCACCCCGCTCGATGCCTCGGCCTCGGGCGCAGGCCACGCCGGGCGCCGCGTGGGGCCGTATCGCCTGATCGAAGAGATCGGCCGGGGCGGGATGAGCCGGGTCTATTGTGCCGAGCGCGTCGACGGGGCCTTCGAGCAGGAGGTGGCCGTGAAGCTGCTCCCTCTGGGCCTCGACACGCCCGCGGCGCGGCAGCGATTCCGGCTGGAGCAGCAGGTGCTGGCCGACCTGCAGCACCCCCACATCGCACGGCTCCTCGATGGCGGCGTCACCGACGACGACGTGCCGTACCTCGTGATGGAGCGCGTCGACGGCCAGCCGATCACCGCCTACTGCGACGCGCACCGGCTTCCCGTTCGCGAACGGCTCAAGCTGCTCGCCGCCGTGGGCAAGGCCCTGCAGTACGCCCATCGCAACCTGGTCGTGCACCGCGACCTGAAGCCGGACAATATCTTTGTGACGGAGGACGGCACAGTCAAACTCCTCGACTTCGGCATCGCCAAGCTGATGGATGCCGGGGCCGTTTCGTTTACGGCGCCCGCCACCCAGGCCGGCGTCCGCCCGATGACGCCGGCCTACGCCGCCCCGGAACAGGTGCGCGGCGCAGCCATCAGCGCAGCGACGGACGTGTACCAGCTCGGCGTGCTGGCGTACGAACTCCTGACCGGACACCGCCCCTTCGCGTCGGCGGCCGGGAGCCGCTTCGAGATGGAGCGGGCCGTGTTGGAGGAGCCGCCCACGGTGCCGTCGACGGCCGTGACGCGGGCCGCAGGGCGCACCGGAGGCCCGGCCTCCATGGAGAGCACGCCGGAGCAGGTGAGCGCCGCACGGGATACGTCGGCCGAGCGCCTACAGCGCGCCCTCCGGGGTGACCTGGACGCCGTGGTGCTCCACGCGTTGGCGAAAGATCCCGACGCGCGGTACGCCTCCGCCGAAGCGTTCATCGCTGACATGGAGCGGTACCTGGAAGAGCGTCCGGTGAAAGCCCGGCAGACCACACGAGCCTATCGCTTCCGCAAGTTCATTCAGCGCCACCGCCCTGGAGTAGCCGCAGCTGCGGCCTTCGTGGTGCTGAGCATTGTTTTTGTGACCACCCTTGCCTGGCAGCAACAGCAGACGGCCCAGCAGCGCGACCGGGCGCAAGCCAAGGCACAGGAGGCGGAGCGCGTCACGCAGTTCATGATGGGGTTGTTCGAGGCGAGCGACCCCGAGGAAGCCTTGGGCGATACGATGACGGCTCAGGCGCTCCTCCAACGCGGGGTGGAGCAGGCCGCCGACCTCGGCCGTGAGCCGAACGTGCAGGCCCGCATGTATGACGTCGTGGGACGGATTTATCAGCGCCGCGGACAGTACGACCGGGCGGCCGATCTGCTGCAGAAGGGGCTGTCGCAGCATAAAGCCCTGCACGCCGCGCCGCACGCCGACGTGGCGCAAAGCCTCCGTCACCTGGCCGAACTCCGTGAGGCACAGTCGAATTACGCCGCGGCCGAATCGCTCGCGCAGGCATCGCTGCGCACGTGGCGCGCTGTTCCGGGGAATCACCCCGAGGAGGTCGCCGACGCCACGAACTATCTGGCCAACATGTTGCTCCACCAGGACGACTCCACGGCAGCGTCCTTTTACCGGCAGGCCCTGCGCATGTATCGCGACCTCCACGGGCCACAGCACACGCGGGTAGCGCTCATCTTGGGCAACCTGGGGCTTGCCCTCCAGGAGCAGGGGCTGTATGACCAGGCCGAGTCCGTCTTGCGGGAGGCGCTGTCCGTGCACAACGCGTTGAACGAGGGGCCGCATCCGGACAAGGCCATCGTGCTTCGCAACCTCGGCATCATGCTTCGCGAACAGGGGCGGCTGCACGAGGCGGACACGCTGCTTGAGCGAAACGTCGAGATGCGCCGTCAGCTTCATGACAGCCCGCATCCACAGGTGTCCGTGGCCTTGTCACAGTGGGGCGACGTACTTGCGGATGCTGCCAAGCACGAGGCGGCCGAGTCGGCGCAGCGCGAGGCCCTGTCGATCGTTCGTGAGGTGTACGGCGCGGACCATCCCTTTTTCGCCATCCTGTCGAACAACTTGGGGCATCTGCTGATGCAGCAGGGCGACATCGTAGCGGCCGACACGCTGCTGCACACGTCCTTACGCATCCGGCGGGCCGTGTACGGCGCGGAGCATCCCCGTGTAGCGACTGTGCTCAACAATCTGTCGGAGCTCCACGAGCGCCGTGGCGCCTACCGGGCTGCCGACTCGCTCATTCGGCAGTCGCTCCAGATCCGGCGTGCTCACCACCAGGGGCCGCATCCGCGCATTGCACGGGCGCTCACGAATCTGGGTGATCTGCGGCGCCGCCAAGGCCGGCATGCGGCGGCCGAAAGGTCGTTGCGCGACGCCCTCACGGTGTGGCGTGAAACCGACGCCGAGCCCCTGAAGCGGACACCCGCCCTTACCGTGCTGGGCCAGGTGCGCACTGAGCAGGGACAGTTGGAGGCGGCGGCGGAGGTGTTGCGGGAAGCCCTTGAGATCCGGAAGCGCACGCTCGGGACGTTGCACTGGAAGACGGCCCGCACGGCCGGGGCCCTTGGGCGATGCTTGGCAGCAAAGACGCACTACGCTCGGGCCGAGACCCTGCTCGTCGAGGCCTACGAGACGCTCCGAACGGAGCGAGGCCCCGACCGTCGCCCCACGCGCGAGGTCGCCCAGCACCTGGTGAACCTTTACGAAGCGTGGGGCAAGGCCGATCAGGCCGCCTCCTACCGGCAGCACCTCGCCAACGAAGCGCGGTCAGGGTAGACCTTCCATCGAAATTCCATGGAAGCAATCCGGGGCGGGGTTGACAGGCTGAGGGCCTGCCCTGTAGGATACACGCGTTGCGCGTCAGTGTGCGGATCTGTTTCGAGGAGCCGTGAGCGCTCTGTCGCGTATGGTGCCGTCCCGTCCTTGACCAACGTTTTCGCATCGCCATGTCCGACCGCGATCCTTCCCCGCAGCCCCAAGCCACCGATCCGTCGTACGACCTCTTCCGATCCCGCCGGCAGCCGCTGGATGCGGTCTTCAACCCGGAGAACATTGCCGTGATCGGCGCCACCGACGAGCGGGGGAGTGTGGGCCGCACGCTGCTCTGGAACCTGGTGAGTAATCCGTTTGGCGGCACCATCTTTCCTGTCAATCCAAACCGAAAGAATGCGCTCGGCATCAAGGCGTATCCCACGATTGGCGACGTGCCGGCGGAGGTCGACCTTGCGCTCATCGCGACGCCGGCGCGTACGGTGCCCGGCATCGTCGAAGAGTGCGCCGCAGCCGGCGTGAAGAGCGCCATCATCATCTCAGCCGGGTTTCGGGAGGTCGGCGAGGAAGGGAAAGCGCTCGAACAGCAGATCAAGCAGACGGCCCAGGAGAGCCAGCTGCGCATCGTGGGGCCGAACTGCCTGGGGATCATGCGGCCTCCCTCCGGACTGAACGCGACCTTTGCGAGTTCGATGGCCCAGGAGGGCAATGTGGGCTTTATCAGCCAGAGCGGTGCCCTGCTCACGGCCATCCTCGACTGGAGCTACCGCGAGAACGTGGGCTTCAGCGCGTTCGTCTCCGCCGGCTCGATGCTCGATGTGGACTGGGGCGATCTCATCTCGTACCTGGGCGCCGACCGGCACACGCGCAGCATCGTCCTCTACATGGAGTCGATCATCAACGCGCGGTCGTTCCTGTCGGCGGCGCGCGAGGTGGCCCAGCAAAAGCCGATCATCGTCATCAAGGCGGGGCGCACGCAGGCGGCGGCCGAGGCGGCGGCTTCGCACACCGGCACGCTCACCGGCAGCGACGCCGTCCTCGACGCGGCCTTCCGGCGCACGGGCGTCCTCCGCGTCGACCAGATCGAAGAGCTCTTTTCGATGGCGGAAGTGCTCGCCAAGCAGCCCCGCCCGCGCGGCCGCAACCTCACGATCTTGACCAACGCCGGCGGCCCCGGCGTGCTGGCCACCGACGCCCTCATCAAAGGCGGCGGCGCGCTCACACCAATCTCCGACGAGACCGAGGAGCGGTTCAACGCGTTTCTGCCGCCCGCCTGGAGCCACAGCAACCCGGTCGACATCTTGGGCGACGCCGACCCCGATCGGTACGCCCAGTCGCTGGAAGTGGCGTGCGAGGACGAGAACAGCGACGGCCTGCTCGTGGTCCTGACGCCGCAGGCCATGACCGAACCGACCGATACGGCGCGCAAGCTGACCGAGTACGCGAAGAGTCGGCGCAAGCCCATCCTGGCGAGTTGGATGGGGGGCACGGCGGTCGCGCAGGGCGAGAGCATCCTCAACGAAGCCGGGCTGCCCACCTTTGCCTATCCGGATGCGGCGGCGCGCCTCTTCAACAACATGTGGCAGTACAGCTACAACCTGCGCGGCCTCTACGAAACGCCCAGCCTGCCGGACGACGAAGAAGGCATCCCCGACCGCGATACGGCGCAGCAGCTCGTCGACGACGTGCACGCGGCCGGCCGGTCGCTCTTCACCGAATACGAGTCGAAGCGGTTGCTGGAGGCGTACGGGATACCGACGGTCGAGACGCATGTGGCGACGACCGAAGAGGACGCCATTGCGCACGCCGATCGGATCGGCTATCCGGTCGTGGTCAAGCTCCACTCCGAAACCATCACGCACAAGACCGACGTGGGCGGGGTGCGGCTCGATCTCCAGAATGCCGATGCCGTGCGGACGGCCTACGCGCAGATCAAGGACGGCATCGCCGAGGAGGGGTTCGACGGGGTCACCGTGCAACCCATGGTCGAGACCGGCGGATACGAGCTCATCGTAGGGAGCAGTATCGACGCGCAGTTCGGGCCGGTACTTCTATTCGGCACGGGCGGCACGCTCGTCGAGGTGTTCAAGGACCGCGAGTTGGGGCTGCCGCCGCTCAACTCGACGCTTGCCCGCCGGATGATGGAGCAGACCAAGATCTACGAGGCGTTGAAGGGCACCCGGGGCCGCAAGGCTGTCGACCTCGACGCCCTCGAAGCGATGATGGTGCGGTTCAGCCAACTCGTCGTCGAGCAGCCGCGCATCAAGGAGATCGACATCAACCCGCTGCTGGCGTCGCCCGATCGCATGCTCGCCCTGGACGCGCGCGTCGTGTTGCATCCGTTCAGCACCGACGACAGTGAGCTTCCAACCCCCGCCATTCGCCCGTACCCGCGGCAGTACATGGACACATGGACGACCCGGAGCGGGAAAGAGATCTCTATCCGGCCCATCCGACCGGAGGATGAGCCCCATCTGGTCGAGTTTCACGAGCATCTGTCCGAGCGCAGCGTGTACCTGCGCTACGCCAGCATGATGCAGATCAGCCAACGGGTCGCTCACGAGCGCCTCTCCCGCATCTGCCACATCGACTACGACCGGGAGATGGCGCTCATCGCCGAGTGGCACGACCCGGACGAAGATCACGATCTGGTGGTCGGCGTGGGGCGCTTGACCAAAGAGCTCGGCACGAACGAAGCCGAGTTCGCCATGGTGGTCGTCGACGAGTTCCAGCGTGAGGGCATCGGCACGGAACTGCTCCGCCGGCTTGTGCAGATTGGGAAGGACGAAGGGCTCGACCGCATCACGGCCGACATCCTCGTCCAGAACCGGGCCATGCAGCACGTCAGCGAGAAGCTAGGGTTCGAGATTGTGCACAGTGGCGAGATGGGGGACGAGATGGTCAAAGCCGTAAAGACGATCGAATAGGGCGGTCCGATGGCCCCCCGGCGTAGATTTTGCCTTCACGCTGAGCGTGCGGCCGAGAGGCCGGGTACCTATTCGCAAGACCGTTACGCGACGCCCTTGTTTTCGCCGGCTTTGGCCGGTACTGTGCAATGAGGCGCAAGAGGTAAGTCGCATGGCGAGGGCCTGCCTTCCTCTTTTCGCACGCTAGCGCAGGACCGCGAAGAGAAGGATAGGGCACAATGTCGGAAACCACGTCGGAACGCGAACGCGCGGCTGATCGCTCGGCTGAGCACCGACGAATGCTCGCCGCCCTGACGGACGTCACGTTCCGCGTCGTGCTCGACCAGGACGGCGCCGTGCAGTCCGTCTATGACCTGCCCGCATCCAGTGCCCTGTCGGCGTCCACCCTGCACGAGCAATTGGAGCAGCATCACGCGGCGCAATGCCGGTTGGCCCATCAGCAGCAGCGGGCCGAAACGTTCGATATCGTTTGTGAGCGGCCGGCGACGTGTGACACCTGGAGCGTGACGCTCGTGCCCGCCGAGGCGCGATCCGATGAGGCCGCGGCCTTGTTTGGAGCCGCGCGTGAGGTGACCGCGTCGCGGCAAAATCGGGCTGCGCTCCGTGAGACGGCCGCCATCCAGCATCACCTCGTCGAACTGCTCCCTGATGCCATCATCATCACGGGCGCCGACGACCGGCTTCTCTTTGTCAACTCCGCCGCCGCTGATCTGCTCGGCGCATCCCGCGAAGAGGAGATTCTGGGCGCCTCGATCTGGCAATTCGTGCATCCCGAGAGTCGGTCGCACGCGCGTGAGCGGAAGCGGCAACTGCAGCAGGGCGAGGCCTTCGACTTCGTGGAGCACAAGCTCGTGCGGCTCGACGGCAGCGTGACCTCCATCGAGACGGCGTCGGTCCCCATCGTGTATCGGGGCAAGCGCGCGGCCCTCATCGCGGCGCGGGATTTGAGCGGGCGCAAGAGCATGGCCGAGGCGTTGTCGCGCACGCTCGACTTGTTCGACAAGGCCTTTCACTTGGGGCCGGCGGCCCTCGTCATTGCTCGTTTGAGTGATGGCGCCATCCTCGAAGTGAGCGACCAAATGGCCGAACTGACGGGGTATCGTGCCGATGAGCTCATGGGGCGGGATCTGCGCACGCTCGATCTGTGGGTAAACCGCGCCACGCGCAACCGGCTTGCAAAGCACCTGGCGGATGAGGGCAGGGTGTGGGAAGCGGAGTTTCAGATCCGGCGCAAGGATGGAGCGACGCGTACCGTGCTGGGGTCGGCCTACCGCATCGAGATGCGCGGCAATGCCTGCCTGCTCGCCAGCGTGATCGATATCACGGAGCGGCGTCGGGCGGCCTCGGCGGCGGAAGAGAGCCGCGCCCTGCTCTCGAAAATCTTCCATGCGAGTCCGACAGCCATCGGCATCTTCTGCATGGACGACCACACGTTCTTCGATGTCAACGAGGCC
>JAAAPH010000215.1 GCA_009908415.1 Bacteroidota bacterium | reverse complement strand
ATGAACTTCGCCCCCAGCACGGAGGCCGGAAACACCTTCACGAACTCCGCACCGGCTTCGTACGCGTGTTGGATCTCGGTCGGCGTAAAGGCGCCCGGAAGCGCCACGGCGCCCTTGTCGTGCGTCGCCTCCACGACGACGCGTTTGTAGATGGGGCTGACCACGTAGCGCGCGCCGGCGTCGACGGCCTGCCGCGCCGTCTCCACGTCGGTCACGGAGCCGACGCCGAGGAGCACGTCGTCGCCCAATTCGTCGGCCACTTGCTTGATCATATCGATGGCGCCGGGCACGGTCATGGTCACTTCGATAGCCGGGATGCCGCCCGCGGCGATGGCCTCGGCCACGCGCACGAGCTTGCCGGCGTCTTGCATGCGAATCACAGCGGCCGCGCCGACCTCTTCAAGCCGGCGAGCGACCTCCTGACGGTCGGTAGATGAAACCGTGGATTGGTTCATGGTAATGGGGTTGGGATGGATGAAACAGGTCGGAGAACAACAGAACGTCTCATGCCGGAGCGGCCGCGGGGCGTTCTTCCTGGCGCAGCGCGTTCCAGATGCCCATCAGGTACGTCGCGCCGAGCGCCCGGTCGTAGAGGCCGTACCCGGGCCGCCCGGTTTCGCCCCAGATCATACGGCCGTGGTCGGGACGGACGGGCCCGCCAAATCCGCTCTCATGAAGGGCGCGCAGCACCTGGGCCAGGTCGACTCGCCCCTGCGGATGCGGGCTCTCGTGGAACTGCTTCTCGCCGGTGATGGCGACATTGCGCAGGTGGGCGAAGTGAACCTTCGGCCCGAGCCGGCGGGCGATGGCCGGCAGGTCGCACGACGGATCGGCGCCGAGCGAGCCGGTGCACAGGGTCACGCCATTGGCCGGGCTCTCCACGAGGCGTGTCACGCGGTCGAGCGCGTCGCCGCTCGTGATGATGCGCGGCAGACCGAAGATGGGCCACGGCGGATCGTCGGGATGGATGGCGAGCTTGACGCCGGCTGCCTCAGCGATGGGCACGACGCGCTCCAAAAAATAGCCGAGGTGGTCCCACAGCGCGGCGTCGTCCACGCCGCGATACGCAGCGCGCAGGTCCGCCAGTTCGTCCGCGTCGTAGGTCACCCACGCGGGGCGGTCGCCGGTGCCTTCCGAGAGGTCGATCTCGGCGTGCGCCTCGTGGTCGTACGCCAGCGCCGTGGAGCCGTCCGGCAGCGCGTAGTCGAGGTCGGTGCGCATCCAGTCGAAGACGGGCATGAAGTTGTAGCACACGACGCCGATGCCCTGCGCGCCGACGTGCTCGATGCTCCGGCCGTACTGTTCGATGAGCGCGTCGCGCGCGGGCCGGCCGAGCTTGATATCTTCGTGGACCGGAATGCTTTCGACGACGGACCACGACAGGCCAGCGTCCTCGATCTGCTGGCGGCGTGCGGCAATCGCCTCGGGCGTCCACACCGCGCCCACTGGCACGTCGTGCAACGCGCTGACGATGCCGGTCACGCCGGGCACCTGCCGGATGTCGGCCAGTGTCACCGGGTCGTCCGGCCCGTACCAGCGAAAGGTCATTTGCATGATGCGTTCGGGGTTGTCGTGTGGGAGGATGGGAGGCGAGGAGTCGGAGAGACGAAGAGTCCGAGACAAATCTTCGTTTCCTCGTTGCTTCGTTTCATCGATTCGTTTCTCGTCTCAGATCGTCATCGCCGAGTAGCCGCCGTCCACGGCAATGTTGGCACCCGTGATGAACGCCCCGGCCGTGTCGGAGGCCAGGAGTAGCGTGGTGCCGACGAGCTCTTCGGCCTCGCCAAAGCGGTCGGCCGGCGTGTGGCGCATGATGTCGCGGATGCGCTCGTCGGTCAGGATCTCGCGGTTCTGCTCGGCCGGGAAGAAGCCGGGCGCGATGCAATTGACGCGGATATCTTCCGGCGCCCACTCGCGGGCCAGGTTTTGCGTCAGATTGATGAGGCCGGCCTTCGACGCCGAGTACGTGAACACCTTCGAGAGCGGCGTGATGCCCGACATGGAGCTGATGTTGATGATGCTTCCGCCGGCGCCCTGGTTGAGCAGGTACTGCCCCGCGACCTGACAGGCCAAGAATACGCCTTTCAGGTTGACGTCCATGATGAAGTCCCATTCGTCCTCGTCGATCTCCAGGAACGGCGTGGCCGCATTGACGCCCGCGCTGTTCACCCACACATCGATCTGTCCGAACCGGTCGTCCACGGCCTCCACGAGCGCCTGCAGTTCGGCCTTGGAGGTCGTATCGCACGGCTGGAAGACGGCGTCGCCGGCGTCGTCCCACGCGCCAAACGCCGACGCGCGCTCACGACCGACGGCCTCGTCACGCCCCACGATGACGGTGTTCGCCCCGGCGCGGCACAGGCCTTCTGCGATAGCGCCGCCCAGCTCGCCCGTCGCGCCAATGACGACGGCCGTCTTGCCGTGGAGTCCGAATTGCTCGTCGAGGTAACTGCTCATGACCAGTCGGTGGTTTCTTGATTTTCGATTTTCGAATGCCGGATCAGCGGCACCGTGCTCATGCTCGTCGCGGACTGCCGGATCGTGTTCAGAGGGGCTAACGCACGCCCCCATCGGCGTGGCGGTCCTGCCTTGCTTGGAGGCACCACGCGGTCTCTCAGCATTTGATGATTATTTCGCGGTGAGTTGACGGCCGTCGGGGAGCGTAGGTTGGTCGCGGGCGATCTCCAGCGACTCCTCGTAGATCGCCTGCAGGTCGAGCACCGCTTCGTCGCTCCCGGCGCGCAGGAAGATGGGCGTCTTGTAGAGCGGCACGTCGACCGTCACGGTCGTCGGCCCGGCGATGACTCATGGGAGGGATGGCGAACAATGGACATTACTACTCACGCGAACGCCCTTCCAAGACGCCGTTGATGTGACGCAGGAAGTGCGTTTTCAGCACGTCGTAATGCGTCTCCTCGTGCTCGTTCAGGACCGCGAACAGCCGATCTTTGAAGCGCGGCGCCCCGTCCTGCTGCGCGGTGAGCACCGAGCCGTAGGTGAGGTGCAAGAGCTGCCGGCCGTCGTCGTCGCCGAGATACGTGGCCTCCAGCGCGTCGTCCGGGACATCCGCCGGATCGGGGATGGCATCCAGATCGGTGGTGACGTGGTACGTCTTGCGATCGGCCTCGAAACGCTCGAACGCGAAATCGACGATAGCACGGAGCAGGGCCGGAGCGTGCCGCGCCGCGACGCGCAGCGCTTCGAGGTAGCTGGTGCCGGCCGTCTTCAGATGAAGCCGGTTGCCGGCGTGGCGGCCCATGATGGGATAGATGGAAAACTTGTCGCTGCCCGAGTGGATGCTGAGCTTGTAGTCGCCCAGCGCCCCGGCGATACGCGCGTGCTGGGCGAAGGCATCCTCGAACGCGTCTTGCTCCCCGATGAAGTCGATGCCCTTCTGGAAATCGCCAACGAAGCGGGGCGCGAGGCTCGTCACGGCGATGCCGAGCCGGTCCAGTTCGGCCGCCACGAAGAAGTGCTCGCGCGGCCGCGTCGGATGCGCCGTCTCGTCCACCGACATCTCCAGATCAAACGTTTCGTTGGGCCGATTCGTGCGATAGCGCTTCGCAAGATACTCGGCGAGCTGCTTGGTGTGGGCAATGGCGGCCGCGTACTTGACGGCCGCGCGACGGAGCGCCTGGTCATCAAACTGAATGGACACGGTGCCGGAGGCGCCATGCACCTCGATGGGCGCGCCCACGTAGCGCTGGATGCACGCCTCGGGCGTGATGCCGAGCCCCTCCCACGGCAACGCATCGAACCGCTCGTCGAGGGGGCCGGCCTGCAGCGCGTCGGCCTCATTGTCGACGTGATCGGACGGGTCGATGGTGTACATCGTGAAGCCGGCTGCCACGCAGCGGTCGACGTCCTCGGGCGTCTTCAGGTGATCGGCGTCGGCGCCAAACCCATCCGTGTAGCCTTCCTGAAAGACGGCCCAGCACGCATCATCGAGCACGTTCTGCGGCGTGCGGCCGGTGCGTTCCATCTCGCGGATGGACTGTTGCGCGAGGACGGGCCGGACGCCCGTGGCGCGGCACGCCTGGATGTGGCCGGGCGTGGCCAGCCCCAACCGATCTCCGCACCCGACGGCCGTCTCCGTGCCCAGGGGCTGCGGCGCCGTCCAGGGGAACGTGTCGCGGAGCACGGCCGCGTTGCCTTCGGTCGACGGGCACAGCCGCAGCGGCCCCGCGGCGTGGTCGAGCGTCTCGGCCACGGCGAAGGGGACGGACTCGCCACCGAGGGCCACGAGCGTGCGGTGTGGGCCGAGCCGGGCCAGCAGGTACGTCACCTCGCCCACGTGCTGCACGGACCGGTCGTAGACCCGCACGTCGGTGCCGGTGTGGTCAGCCAGGCGTTGTTCCAAATCGAGCCGGAACGCGTCAGGAAGCGAGGCGCTGTCGCGCAGCGTGTCCATGGGAAGCAGTCGGTTAGCGAGAGGAGATCTAGTATCCGAATACGGTCGGCAGCCACATGCTCACGGCGGGAACAAAGGTCACCACCAGCAAGGCAATGATCATCGCGATAAACAGCGGGAGCAGGGGGCGCACGAGCCGCGAGATGGTCGTATCCCCCACGGCGGCCCCCACGAAGAGCACCGTGCCCACGGGCGGCGTGCAGAGGCCCACGCACAGGTTCAGCACGAGCATGATGCCGAAGTGAATGGGATCGAGCCCCAGTTCCATCACGATGGGCAGAAAGATGGGCGTGAAGATGAGGACGGCCGGCGTGATGTCCATGAACGTGCCCACCGCCAGCAGCATCACGTTGATGATGAGCAACAGGACGAACGTGCTGTCCGTCATGGCGACGAGGGCTGACGCGACGCCCTGCGGGATGTTTTCGTAGGAGAGCACCCACGACATGGCGATCGACGTGCCGACGAGTAGCAGCACGATGGCCGAGGTGGTGACCGTGTCAAGCAGGATGTCGGGCAAATCGCGCCAGGTGATCTCGCGATAGACGAAGGCCAGCACCAGGGCATAGAGGACGGCGACGGCCGCCGCCTCCGTGGCCGTGAAGATGCCTGCGACGATGCCCCCGATCACGACGACCAGCATGAAGAGGCTGGGCAACGCATCGATGAAGCGCCAGAGCGCGGTTTTCAGCGGCACGCGGTCCGAGGTCGGATAGTCGTTGCGATACGCCCACACGCCGGCGACGGCCATGAGGCTCAGCCCGACGAGGATGCCGGGCAGGTAGCCTGCCAGGAAGAGGGCCGCGATGGACACCCCGCCCGAAGCGAGCGAGTACACGATGAGCACGTTACTCGGGGGGATGAGCAGCCCCGTCGTGGCCGAGGTGATGTTGACGGCCGCGCTGAAGTTTTTCTCGTACCCCTCCTCTTCCATCTGCGGTCCCATGAAGCCGCCGACCGCCGATGCGGCCGCCACGGCCGAGCCGCTCACGGCGCCGAAGAGCATCGCCGCGACGATGTTCACGTAGGCGAGCCCGCCCGGCAACATGCCAAGCAGCGCCTTCGCAAAATCCACAAGGCGTTGCGCAATCCCGCCGTGGTTCATGAGCTGGCCCGCAAGGATAAAGAACGGAATGGCCAACAGCGCGAACGAGTCGAGCCCGGTCGCCACGCGCTGCGCCACCGTCGTGACCACCGGCATCGCGTCGATGGACAGCAGCATGGTGAGGGCCGTGGACAGGCCGATACAGAACGCGATGGGCACGCCCATGACCAGCAGCACCACAAAGCTCAGGGCTAGAACGACGATGGCAAGCCAACTCATGCGAGGGGACGGTTGATGGCAGGGGGATGGAAAGGGGCGGTCGCTACGCCGAGCCCACATCGTGGGATTGGGCCGTTTCCGGTTCGGTCGGCGGCTCGATGAACTGGAGCACAGTATACACGAGCATAATCAACCCGCTGAGGGGCACGACGGCGTACACGGCCCCGAGCGGCCAGCCCAGTGTGGGCGAGGTTTGCCCGAGCATAAATTGCAGGTAGACGAGCCGGACGCCGCCCCCGACCATCACGAGCAGTGCAAAGGCGGCCACGCATCCGAAAATGAGCCGCTCCAGCCGCTCCAGCGAGCGGCCTTCCAACCGTTCCGGCAGCAACTCCAGGGCCAGGTGCGCGCGTTGCCCCACGGCGTACCCGGCACCGAGCACGCCAATCCAGATGAGCAGGTAGCGGGCCAGCTCCTCTGTAAACGAGCTGGGATCGCCGAGCAGAAAGCGGGTGGCCACCTGCCACAACACGTTGAGGACGGCCACCGTCATGAGCGCGACGAGTGTGCCACCGAGGGCTTTGTCCAACCCGGACTTGAATCGCTGTATAGCGGACGAAGAGGGCATGAGGGTAGAAGCGTCAAATTAGTTATCGTCAGCGGTCGACTCGGCGCCATCGGTGGCCTCGGCGTACCGGTTCATGTTCCGGATTTCCTGGAAGACGTCGTACACCGCGGGCTGCTCCTGGCGGTACTGCTCGTAGAGCGGCTGCACGGCCTCGACGAACGCATCAATGTCCGGCTCGATGATTTCGACGCCGGCTTCTTTCACGGTCTTCATGGCCTCCTCCGTGGCCTCGGCCCACAGCTTCTTCTGATACTGCGCCGACTCGTCCGCCGCCTCTTGCAGCCACTGGCGCTCCTGCTCCGTGAGGCGCTCCCACAGGTGGGTGCTGCCCAGCAGCACATCGGGCGGCGAGGTGTGACGGTCGAGCGAGTAGTAGTCGCACAGCTCGTAGTGGCGGGTCGTGTGGAAGCTGGGCGGGTTGTTCTCGGCGCCATCGACCACGCCCTGCTGGAGCGCCGTGTACAGCTCGCCGAACGAGATGGGCGTGGCCGCGCCACCGAGCTGGTTCACCATGGCGATGGCCACCGGGCTCTCCTGCGTGCGAATCTTCAGCCCTTCCAGATCCTCGGGCGTGCGGATGGGCCGATCCGCCGTGTAGAAGCTCCGGCTGCCCGCGTCGTAATAGGTGATGCCGCGCAGCCAGGCCGGCTCGCTGGACAGCAGGATGCGCTTCCCGATCTCGCCTTCCAGCACGTCAAACCGGTGGGCATCGTTTTCGAACACGTACGGCAGCCCGAACACCTTGTACAGCGGCGAGAAGCTTTCCATGACCGACGACGACACCTTCGTCATGTCGAGGCTGCCGATCTGGAGCAGCTCCAGGCACTGCCGCTCCGTGCCCAGCTGCTCACTCGGGTAGATGTCGACGCGCATTTGGCCGTTCGACTTTTCGGCGACGCGCTCGGCCATGAACACCATGGCGCGGTGCACAGGGTGCGTGACGTCCATTCCATGGCCCAGCTTGATGACGGTCTGCTCCTCGCCGGGCGTGCATCCGGTGGTAGCAAACAGCAACGCCGCCCCGAGCAGCAATGTGGTGAGTCGACCTTTCATAACTCCAGGAGTCTGATGCGTAATCGCGGTGAATCCGCACGGGCCATCGCGCCATAGGCGCGGACTGTGCGTGGCCGTCCATATAGTTAGCGGTTAAGCAAAGAAACGGCAACCCAAAAATCGAATGCCAGATTGAATGCGCGTGAGCCGGTCCACGTCTGCCCCTCCC
Organism: Bacteroidota bacterium; assembly: GCA_009908415.1. Taxonomy (GTDB): domain Bacteria; phylum Bacteroidota; class Rhodothermia; order Rhodothermales; family Salinibacteraceae; genus JAAAPH01. The sequence continues at coordinate 735 of JAAAPH010000215.1, read as the reverse complement.
GGCCATCCGTTCTCACCCTGAGGCCGCTCGCCCTGCTCATTCTTCGTCGAGGGTTCGGAGAAACGTCACGACGTCGGCCACGTCCTGCGGGCTGAGCTGGAGTTCGTCCGGCCCCGGCATGAGGCTCACGCCCTCCAGCTGCGTTTGGCTGGCAATCCGGTCGCGGCCGATGATGTGCCGCTGGCCGTTGGCGTCCTTCAGCACGATCGTGTTTTCATTCTCTGCCAGAAGCAACCCGTAGCGCACTGCGCCGTCGGTGGTCCGGACCTGCCACGGGGAGTAGCCGTGGGCGATCCCGGCGTCGGGCCGGATGATCGCGTCGGCCAGGCTCTGCGCGTCGAACATGCTCTCGATGCCGGTGAGCTCGGGGCCCACGTCGCCGCCGGTCGGCCCGGCCTTGTGGCAGACCGCACACTGGGCGTAAAACACCATCTGCCCGTTCTGCCGATCGGCCTCCAGCTGCGCGATGCGTTGCGCCGAGTAGCCGTCCCCGCCGTCGGCGTCCCCAAAATAGTGGCGCGCCAGTACACGCACGGTCCGGACGGGGCTGTCAAAGATGCTGTCCTGCACGGCGGGTCGGATCGGGTCGGGCAGGGTGCCCTCAATCGCCGCGCTCATGAGCATGCGGCTGCCGTGGGCATCCTTCGCCAGCGTGCCCATCGCCTGCCGCCGTTCGGCCAGCGGACGATCGGCGGCCTGGACCGTCTGCAGCTGAGCCTGCATGACCTGGATTGC
>JAAAPH010000243.1 GCA_009908415.1 Bacteroidota bacterium | reverse complement strand
CCCTGAAACGCGTTCCCTCAGCTACACCGCCGAGCTGGTGGACTTCGGCCCGGCGCTTCGGGTCGAGCTGTCCCACCCCCACCCCGCGTTGCTGGAGCGTGCGACAGAAGATGTGCAGGCCGAGCTGAACCGCGCAGCCGGCGTCTTCGATGTGGAAAGCAGCCTCGAAGCGGGCACGCGCGAGGAGCAGAGCGAGTCGCTGGTGATGATCGACTTCATCATCGAGCGCATGGACGAGGGCTGGCCCGCCCGCGAGGCCATCGTGGACGGCGCGAAGACGCGCTTCCGCCCCATCCTGCTCACCTTGATCACGGTGTTTTTGGCGTGGCGCCGCGCGGGGATGAGAGCCGCCACGCGCAAGCCGTCGCGTCAACAGCCTCCACCTGAGCGCCATGCTGCAAAGCCGTTTCCCTGTCGGCAGAGCGCTCTCAGCGGGGGCTATTTCCTCTTCATCTCCGGTGCCGGCGCGGCCACGCGAAAGCCGTTGTTCGCGTCCGTGAAGTTGGGGCCGCGCGCGCTGCGCAGGCCGCAGCGGGTGTTCAGCGCGACGTTGCGCCAGCTGCCGCCGCGCCGGATACGCCCCGGCACGTAGCTGGGGTCGCGCACGGTGACGAGCGGCCCGGCCTCAGTCATTGGGCCGTTGAAGAGGCTGCCGCTCTCCCAGACGCCGCCACGCCACGCGGAGCCGTCGCGCGGGGCGCCTTCGTAATTCGGATGCGCAAGGTCCTGCGTCCATTCCAGCACGTTGCCCAGCATGTCGTAGAGGCCGAAGGCGTTGGGCTGCTTCTGCCCGACGGGCTGCGTCCCGTTCGCGCGGGGGAGGCCGGCGCCCCACCCCGACACGTCCACACCGCCGGGGTAGCCCGCAGCGCTGTTGCCGATGTACCAAGCGAGAGGGTCGAGATTTGGCGCGCGCCTCGAATGCTGCGGCGCCGTGCCGTTGTAGAGCGGCGTGGTCGTGCCGGCCCGGCAGGCGTACTCCCACTCCGCTTCGGTAGGCAGCCGCAGGGAGAGGTCGTAGACGGCGTTGACGCCAGTCAGCCACTGCTGGGCTTGGTGCCACGACACCATTTCTACGGGCGCCTGCGGCGGCGCTTCGCCAAAGAAGGACGGAGCGAACGGCAGCCCAGCCAGGTGCGCCAGCTCGCGCCAGAGCTGCTTCGTGACCTCCGTGCGGGCCAGCAAGAACGGCTCGATCCGCACGCGATGAAGCGGCTTCTCGTCCTCCGTCGCCCCCGGCCGGCCGGGCCGGCGCACCTGCTCCTCAGCGGCGTCGGAGAGCCCCATCAGGTACGTCCCGCCTGGCACGCGCACGAACTCGACGACCGGGCGCGTTTCGCCCTCTTCCAGCCCCAGCGCTTCGGCAAACAGGGTGGAGCGGTAGATCTCAACGGTGTGCGACGCCCCTCCTATGGAGAACGTCTCCGCGCGGAGAAACGTGAACGCCTCGCCGTTTTCGTAGGCGTCGGCAAAGGGCACCGTATCGACCGTCGGCACGTCGGCGCCGCTCCCGTCTTTGGTGGCGGTGATCTCGCGGGCGCCGTAGTAGGCGCGGGCGAAGCCCCGAAAGTACCCGTCGTAGAGCGTGGCCGCGTAGCGAATGCGAGGACCGAGAGCGAACTGCTGCCGACGCGAGAGCGTCTTGCCCGGCTCCGTCGTCTGCACGAACCACTCCAGCGTCCCGTCATGGTAGCGCAGGTCGCACAGAGGCTTCGCCCCGCCCGGCGCGGCCAGCGTGCCCCGCAGCGTCCCGCCGGACCGCTCGAACCGCAGCGAACGCGCGCGCCCCTGACCGCCGCCGTCGCTGCTCGAATGCGTTCTCAGCCGCCATGTGCCGGCCATTTTCTCAGCGATCTCTTCGGGAAGCGACGGCGAGGCAGCCGGGCAGTCGTCTGCGACTTGCACGTCTCGGGGTTGCGCGCTGTCACCGGGCGCGCTGGTGGACGCGTTGCTACCGGCAGATGCGTTGCCGGGCATCGTGCCCTCGGATGCGTTGCCACCGCCCGAGGCATCGGAAGAACGCCCGCTGGGGTGCTCCAGCGACGCCGCCCACGCTGCCCCGCGCTCCTCGACCGGCGCGACGGTCTCCTCCGCGAGATCGACTTCGACGAACTGGTTCGCAGCTACGTCATCGAGCGAAACCGTTCGCCCCCCGATCATCCGGATCTCCACGTCCACCTTTTCGCGACCGCCCAGCCCGAAGTGCGCTTGGAGCGGACTGCTCGATTTGTAGCTGTGGTTGGAGTAGAGGCCGCGGATCCCGAGCGTCTCGCCCGGCTCGCCCGGCGGCCGGATCGTGACGTGCGCTCCCAGCAGCTCCGCGTCGCTGACGCCGTCGAAGCGCAGGCGCAGCCAGTTGTGCGCGGCCCCGCCGTACGCGCCGGTGTTTTGAAAAACGACGCTCTCGTACTGGTCCAGCCGCGTGGCCACGCCGGCGTTGTCCGGGTCGGCGGCAAAGATCAGGTCCACGAGGCCGTCGTTGTCCATGTCTGCCGCCTCGACCGAGAGGCCGGTCGCGGAAAGCCCCGAGAAAGTCGTCGGCTTCGGCGTGAACGAGCCGTCGCCCTCGTTCATGAACAGGAGCGCGCGGACCGAGAGGTCGGGCCGCCCCTTGCCTGTGCCCGTACGGTCGAGCACGACGAGGTCCTGCCATCCGTCGTTGTCGAAGTCGGCGAAGGCGACGTCGGAGTAGGCAGGCCGGTATGCGAGCGGATTTTCCGGCGCCAGCCCCGGCTGCGACGGTGGCCCCCCGCCGGACGGCTCGTAGCCGCGCAGCGCTTCGGGCACCGGCGCGTCGAAGAAGTTGTGCCACTGCCGGTAGCTCCAGTTCAGCGGGCCGAGGCCGGCTGCCTCGGTAGCCTGCTCGAACTGAAAGTCGCCGCGGTTGTACCAGAAGCGCGCACCCGCGTCCGCCGGCGGCGGGCCGAGGAAAGGGTGGGCGTTGCCCACGGCCAGAGCGTCGAGGCGGGCGTCGTTGTTCACGTCAGCGAAGAACAGATACCCCAGCCCCACCGCGTCCACACCCGTCTCCGGCGCGAAGCGGCCCGCCTGCCGGTTGTAGATCATGCGGTTCTCCGCCGCGAAGCCGTTCCCCGTGGCCTTTTCGAACCACAGCGAATCGGTCTCCTGCTCCATGTTCTTCCAACTGAACGTGCCCTGCCGGTACTCTGCCGGCGAGAGCGGCGTGGTCGGCGGCACGGGCGGCACAAGGATCGTGTGCGCGCTCTGCATCAGGTCGAGGTCGGCGTCGTTGTCCACGTCGCGCAGCGCGATGTTCGGCGCGCCCCGGTCGCGCTCCGGGTCGTCGTGGAAGCCGCCGAAGTCCGGCACCCGCGCCGTCGGCCCGATGTCTTCGAACTGCCCGCCTTCGAACCGCCCGCCCTCCGGCTCGAACACGTAGAGCGCTGAGATCGGAAGGCCGTTGAAGGCATTGACGACGTTGTCGGCGCCCTGGGCGACATCGATGAAGCCGTCGCCGTTCACATCGCCCAGGCTCATCTGCCGGTTGTAGGCGCGCGAGTTCCGAATCCCGACTGCCTTTGAAACGTCCCGAAAAACGTCGAACGTGTCCTGCGTGACGAACAGACTGTTGCCGACGGGCGTCCGCCCCTCGAGCATGCGGCCGCCCTTCATCGGCGCCTGCCGCGAAACGTAGAGATCGAGCCATCCGTCCTGGTTGAAGTCGGCGAGCGCGGGGATCTGCGCGCCACGCCAGCCCTGGCTAAAGTCCTCCGGCGTCGCGGGGGAGCCGCCGAGCGCGACGGGGTGCGCCTCCCACCGAAAGCCGCCCTGGTTTAAGAGCAGGCGCAGGCGGTCGCGCGGCTGATCCGACCGTTCGACCTCGCCGGTCTGCGGCGCCATCTTCGGGTCGGATTCCAGCTCGTAGGGCGGCGTGCGAATCGTCACCAGATCCAGGTACCCGTTCCGGTCCACGTCGCCGAGTGCGAAGCCATTCAGCCCCTCGATCACGTCGGTGAATCCCGGCACGTGCACAGCCTCGAAAAGCTGCCCCGTCCCCGAAGCGTCATGGGGCGCGTCGCCAGCCGGCAGCGTCTTCCGGCTTCCCGGCACCGGCCGAGCTTCCGGCGAAGCGCCAGAGGGCAACGCCTCTTGCGACGGTTGGGAGGGCCCAGACGCCTCCAGCGGAGACGCGCCGAGCGGTACCGGCGGCCCCTGCGGATGTGCCTCGAAGAAGCGCCACATCAGGTCGTTGGCCGACACGTCTCGTGTGGATTTGCCCAGCGGGCCACCGGGCGAGGGGCGGCCGGGCCACGTGTGCCCGGCGCCTTCGATCTCGACCAAGGCGACCGGCTTCCCGCTCTCGCAGGCGCTCCACGTCTTACGCACAGCGCGCGTGCCGTCGTCAGCCTCGTCGGGCAGCTTCTCGACCTCCAGAGCGCGGCTGCATTCGTTGGCGCGGCGCCACACGTGGAGCGCCTGCTCAACCGGAACGTACTCGACGCGCCCCGTGCGCCCACCCAGCCGCTCGCCGAACCCGCCTTCGAAGGGCAGCAGGTCGTCGGCCAGGCCGTGGAAGTGCAGGACGGCCACGGGATGCGCGGGATCGGCGGCGGGGTCGCCCATCGTGGCAGCAACGGGCGCAATCGCGGCGATCTGCCCGGACATTTCCTCAGCGACGTGGTAAGCCATGATGCCCCCGTTCGAGATGCCTGTGGCGAAGACGCGGTTCGAGTCCACAGTGACGGTGGCCCCCAGGTCATCCAGAAGCGCGCGGACGTAGGCCAGGTCGTCGATGCCCTCGCGCTGGGCGTAGCCGCAGCAGCCCCCGCCATTCCAACTGAGGAACCGATCCGTGCGGCCGCTGCCACTGGGGTACACGGCGATGAAGCCAGCCTCCGCCGCCTTCTCGTTGAGGCCGCTCAAGCGCATCACGCTTTCCGCGCCCCCGCCACCGCCGTGAAAGACCAAGACGACCGGCGTCGGCTTGCCGGCTTCGTAGGCGTCCGGGACGAATACGTGGTATGAGCGCGCGCGGCCCCCGATCGTGACCGCCCGCGTGCGGAGGTCGCCGCCGCCCACGCTCCCCCGTGCCGTCTGCTCCTGCATGCGTTCGCGCATTTCGGCGCGTTGCTCGGCGCGCAGCTCCTCGTACGCCGCCATCTGCTCGTCCGTCAGCACAGCCGCCAGTTCAGCGTTCGTCTCGCGCTCGGTGGCCTGTATGCCGCTCTGTAGGCGGCGGACGCTCGCCCGGCTGCGCTCCGCCTCGCGGAACTCGCGCATTAGTGCGGCGCGCTCGCGCAGGCTCCGAGCGATGATCGGCCGGACCTCTTCCTCCTGCTGCGGTGAGAGGTTCAGACGCTCGGCCAGGGTGTCGAAGTACTCCTCGGCGCGTTCGCCTCGGTCGCCGCCAGCAGCGGACGCGCGGGCCTCCGCATTCGGCGCGTCGCCGGAGCGCGTCGGCTCGGAACTGCCGCACGCGGACAGCGCCACGCCAGGCAGAAGCAACGCCACGAGAAGATACACGCGGTACAGTACGGGCTTGATAGCGGAAGCAAGAAACATGTTTCAGTCAGCGATTTCATGGGGGGAGGCGTGTGAGGTGGAGAAAGAAGCGGAAGCTTTCGCGGGAGTGCGGTCGGCACGCCAGCGGCGTGGCCTCACACCCGGCCGGTTTCGTGCGCCCAGATGGCCAGCTCGACGCGGTTGCGCGCGCCGAGCTTGGCCATGAGTTTGGATACGTGCGACTTGACGGTACTGAGACTGATGTAGAGCGCCTCGGCGATCTCGGCGTTGGAGTGCCCCTGCGCGACCGTGCACAGCACCTCCTCCTCGCGCTGGGTGAGCGGCTCGCGCGGCGCTTTCGTATCGGACGGCTCCGCATCCACAAAGGCCGAGAGCAGGCGTGCCGTGACAGAGGGCGCGATGAGCGCGTCCCCGCTCGCTGCCGCCTCGATGGCCTGGACGAGCATGTCGGGGCCGGCGTCTTTGAGCAAAAATCCGCGCGCGCCGGCCTTGAGCGCGCCGTAAACGTACTCATCGAGGTCGAACGTCGTGATAATGACGACGGCCATCGGGTCCTCGGCTTCTGCCCCGGCGAGCTGGCGCGTGGCTTCGAGGCCGTCCATGCCGGGCATCCGGATGTCGAAGAGGCACACATCGGGCCTCAGCTCGCGGGCGAGCGCGACGGCTTCGCGTCCGTCGGCAGCCGCTCCCACGACCTCGATGCCGGGCTGGGCCTCCAGGATGCTCTGGAGCCCCGTTCGCACGAGGTCCTGGTCGTCAGCGATGAGCACCGTTGTCGCCATCAAATTGTGTTTGTCGGCAATAGTCGTTGTGGAAAGGCTTCTACGCGCGGTGGCCCGTTTTGGGGAGTTCGGCGCGCACGGCCCAGCCGCCCCCCGGCTCGGGGCCGGCGTCGAGGCGGCCGCCCAGCAGCCTGGCGCGCTCTTCCATGCCCACCAGGCCGAACCCATCGGCCGCGCCTGCGCCGGACGCGCTGGCGGAGGTGCCGTCGTCGATCACGCGCAGACGAACGCAAGGCCCCTCGCCTTCGACCTTCACGCGCACGGTTTCGGCGCGCCGCGCGTGGCGGCGCACGTTGGCAATGGACTCCTGCGCGAGGCGGTACAGCCCCGTCTCGACGGCCGGCGCCAAGTCGCCGAGCGTGCCGGAGAAAGCCACCTCGACGCGGAGGCCGCCTTGCCCTTCGTGGGCCAACTGCTCGATGTCGGCGAGCCCCTGCTGCGGGGCGACCTGGGCCTCTTCGCCGCCGCGCAGTGCGCCCACGATGGTCCGCATCTCCCGCAGCGTGCGCGAGGCGGCTTCCTCGATGGTTTGCAGGCGCCCTGCCGCCGCCTCCGGGCGCGACGGGAGCAGCGCACGGGCGGCCTGTGCCTGGATGGCAATGGCCGAGACGTGGTGCGCCACGGTGTCGTGCAGCTCGCGGGCCAAGCGCTCGCGTTCGCGCTGGCGGGCCGCCGCGATGCGCTCGCGCCGCACGTCCGCGCGGTACCGCAAGGCGAGGCCCAGCGCCGCCGGCAGCAGCCAGAATGCCACACGAATGACATCGCCGATGGGGCGAGGTGGCGGGTCGTGCGCAGTGATGAGCGGGAACGCGGCCACGATGAGCGCGAGGCCGATGCTCGCCTCGCGCCCGGAGCCCCACCGCACGAGCGCGTACGTGAGAATGAGGCGCACGGCGGGGGAGCCCTCGGCGACGGCCCCCAGAGCGCCCGTGGCGAGAGCGCCTACGCTCGCCGCGCTCATGGCGACGAAGGCCATGGCGACCGTCGCGAGCGGGTACTGGCGCCTACAGGGGACGAGCAGGGCCAACGCGGCAGCGAAGAGCACGGCGGCGAATCGCCCCTCTGTCGCCTCGCCGGCGTAGATGCGAAGCACCGCGAGCAACACGACCCCGCCCGCGAGCAGCCCGTCTTGGAAAGAGGGCTCCGGCGGCTCCGGCGCGCGTGGCGCGGTCCAAACAGATCGGGCAGTGTCTATCATCATTTTACAGGGTAAAAGAAAACGCCCGGCCTCGCATCGGCCGAAAGTACGAAATCGGCCTCCACCGAAAGTTCCAAAAAGGGCCGCCCTTGCAACTCTACGGGCTGCCGTTGCGGTAAACGGCTCGCAGCAAACAACCTGGACGCGCGAGCAGCCCGCCCCAGTCGGAGCTACGGCGCAGCTGATGGCCCGGCGTTGCCCATCGCAATGGCGTGTTGCTTCCCCTTTAGCCGCTGCCACATTGCGTGGAATGCGTGCGCGGTTTGCTTTCCCAAACGAATAGCCGCTTGCGTCGGTCTCGCAGTTCTCGCCTCACTTGCAAACGAGCCTACCTTCATGCTTTCTCTTCCCCCGCCGCGCCGTCTTCTTCCGCGCACTCGCTGCCGTTCTCTTCGCCCTCGGCTTGGCCGGGTGCAGCAGCGCGGGGCCGACCGCCAGCGACGAGGCGCCCGCCGACCCGGTGCCGGGGAAGGACGCGGATCCGCTCGCCCTTGCCGCCGCGTACGCTGAGCCGCACGCCGGCAAGCCGCACCTGCTCGCCAGTGGCACGAAGGCCTTCAACGGCATCCTCGCCCTCGCTGCTGCCGAAGACGGGTTGCTAACCCTGGACGAGCGCGTCGCGGAGACGATTCCCGCCTGGTCCGAGGACCCGGCCAAGTCGCAGATCACCATTCGCCAGCTCCTGCACCTCACCGCCGGCTTCGACACCCGGTTCGGCCGCGCATGCAGGCTCAATGGCAGTGTCGACGTCACGGCCCAACAATTCGCGCCCGCCGCTCAGAGATCATGTCCTCAGCTACCGCCCGAAGCACCAGCATACGGAA
>JAAAPH010000037.1 GCA_009908415.1 Bacteroidota bacterium | reverse complement strand
ACCGCGATCCTTCATTGGCGCTCATGCTCACGTCGTAGACCGGGCGGTCCACCATCCCACGAAACTCGTCGCCTTGCACGGAGCCCGCAACCGAAAGCGGCCCGATGCGAAACACGTCCAGGCGCAATTCGAGCCGCTGGCCCGAGACGTTAGCGTTGATCGGGATGGTGCCGAGCTGGGCATCGCGGAGCTGGCCCGTCAGGCGTCCATTCGTTGTTGCCAGTTGCAGCGTGCCTTCAGACAGCGGTTGCGAGCCGGAGGCCTTGTAGGTCCATGTGCCGGTCACCTTCGACAGCGCGTCGCTGGAGGGGGGCGATGAGTGCAGGGTAGCACAGCCGCTCCAGAGCGCGATAGCGGCCACGAGGAGCACGGTGCCGAAAGAATGAAGTCGTGAACGCTTGCAGTCTGGAATCATCGGGGCCACCTCCATGAATGCGTGCTCATTCCAGCCGGGTTGAGGACAAAGAGTGCGCCAGGCGACGCGGGTACGCCGCCATTGGGGACAGAAGTCGCACAAGCGGAGTCGAGTGTGGTAACATTAAGTTAATATACCCGGCGCGGCGGAAAGTTCGTGCGGAAAAAAGCACGCCAGGGGTGTGGGCTCAGGTTCGGGGCGGGGTCATGATGAGCAAGGCGAGCAGCGCGCACCGGTCGATCGTCTCGTCGATCGATATGAATTCGTGGTCGGCATGAGCACCATCACCTACGGCCCCGAGGCCATCCAGCGTAGCGGTATGGTGGCTGGTGAAGTTGCCGTCCGAGCCACCGCCGGAGAGGCCGTCGTCCAATGCCAGTCCGATGGACCGGCCCAACTGTTGCGCTTGCCGCCAGAGCACTTGGTTCCGCGGGGTGCGCTCCATGGGCATGCGTTCGATGCCGCCTCGCACCGTCAGTTTGATGCCGGGCGTGGTGGGCGCTAGTGCCTTGATCTGGGCGGCAATGGAGCGGGCGTCTTCCTGCGTCGGAACCCGGATGTCCACGGTGAGGCGGCTCGTGGGAGCGATCACGTTGGGCCGCTGCCCGCCATCGATGGTGCCCACATTCACGCTGATGCCGCGCTCGGGATCGTTGAGCGCGTGCAGCGCCTGGACGACGTGCGCGAGCTCGACGATGGCGCTCGCGCCCTGATCGGGAGAAAGTCCGGCGTGCGCCGCCTGCCCCTCGGCTATGATCTCGAACTCCCCTGTGCCCTTGCGGGCGGTTTTGAGCTTGCCGTCCAGGCCGAGGGCCGGCTCCAGCACGAAGGCGCGGTCGGCGCCACGCGCCAGGCGTTCGATGATCGGTCGGGACTCGATGCTTCCAATCTCCTCGTCGGAGTTGACGAGCACGACGGGCGTCACCGGCGGGGTGAGGCCAAGCGCATCGAGCGTTTCCAACGCCCACACGATGAGCGCCAGGCCGGCTTTCATGTCGAACACGCCGGGGCCGCGCAGCCGCCCGTCGTCGACCTGCGCCGGCATCCGGTCCAGCGTGCCATGCGACCACACCGTATCGCCGTGGCCGATGAGCATCTGGTAGGGGGCGCCGTGCGGGCGAGAAGCCGGGCGCGCATAGAGACAGCCGCCGGTGCGCGTGCCGGGCAGGTGCTGCGTATGAAAGTCGAGGGCACGGAGGGAACGGGCCAGTTGGCGAAACACCGGCTGCTGCGCTGCCGGGTCGGTCGACGGCGATTCGTGCTCGACGAGCGCTTGCACGTAGTCGACAAAGGCATCCCGCCGGGTCCGCACGTGGTGCAGAATATCGTCAGCGTACGGAGGCGTGGAAAGGGTAGGCTCGGGTGCGTCGACAGGCATAGCGGAAGAGAAAAACAGAAACCAGTGAAAGCAAGGCGGGCAAGCCGCGTGCCGTTCTGGCACGGCGGAACGCGCGCGCCTGTTTCCACACGCCTGGTTTACTGTACGAGCGTGTCGACGTCGAAGACCGATTCGAGCTCCAACACCTCGATCATTTCGTAGAAGAGGGGGGGCGGGCTATGGAGCCGCACAGTCTTCCCGGCCCGCTGCAGGCGGTCGATGAGCATGAGCGCTTCGCTATCTAGGAGGCGCACGTCGGACAGGTCGAGCCGGATGTGCTGGACGTCCTCAGCAAGCGGTTCAATCTGCTTCACCGCCATGAGGTTGAAGTCCTGGGTCAACCGGAGGGTCAGCCGGTCTTCAGATCGCTCATGGTGCATGCCAATTCCTCTTTGATGGTTTGTTTGATCGCGTGACTTCGGTCCGAGTGCGTCTGGATCAAATCGAGATCGAGCGGCACGAGGGGGCGTTGCAACCGCAGGTAGTCGCGCTCCTGGTGGAAGAGCGGCATGAGCCCGGCCAGCACGAACCCGGCCTCCCGCAGCTGAGGGGTGGACTCCGGGGTTGCGGGGTCATCCAGGGGAAGATCCACGAAGATGACGTGCAGCTCTTCGTCTGCGAGGTCGTCCACGGTCTGGTGCACGTGCTCGATCAGATCGTCCCCAAACGTCTCCACGACGAGGGTCGCATGGCGGTCGCGGTAGTTGATGTGCACGTCGATTCGAGAGGTGGGTGGGCGTGCCGGCTGCGAGGCGGGCGGGGTGTCGACCGTGATGCCGAGGTCGGCGTAGATGCGTTCGAGGAGGTCGGCATAGGCCGCGGGCAGGTACGCCGTAACGCGGTCGATGTCCACGAGCGGCCGGAAATCGATTATGACCGACACCGGTTGGGGGTATTCATCCACCAAGCCCTTGAACCGAAGAATCCGGAAGACGGCAAAGAGCAGTGCCGTCGAGCGCATCCCGAAATGCTGGTTCACGCGCTGGCTGATGGTATGTACGGTGACGGCCTCGCCGAAGACGCCGTGCAGGCCGCGCCGCTGGGCCTCATCGATGAGCGCCTCCAGCATCCGGGTCATGAGGCCGCGTCGCCGATGGCCTTCCAGCACGACGGCCTCGCCCACCTCGCCGATCTCGGAATCGGTGGAGCGGAGCACGGCGAAGGACCCGACGGCCCGCCCGGATCCCGTCCGCGCGACGACGCCAAACTTGTCCCCCTGGCGCAGCGCGCGGGCAATCTTGTCCGGGAAGTAGAGCGCTTCCTTCGCGTAGGTGTAGCCGTATGTATGGTAGATGAGCTGCGCGATGTCCTCCGCATCCTCCGGGGTCGCCAAGGCCAGGTGGTAGTCCGGCTCGGGCTCGTCGGCGGCAGACGGCGGCGCGGTCGAGGTGCGCTCGGCGATGTGCTCGTTCGGAATGTGCTGGACCAGCCGGAACTCTTTCCCCTCGCGGCCCTGGTTCAGGAAGGTGAATTCGTCGACAAGGTGGCGGATAAGGTGCAGGCCGGCCCCATCGAAGTCGCCATCGTTCCGGGCGCGCTCGGGGTCGTAGCGATGGGCCGCCGGGTCGAACGGTGCGCCCAGTTCGCGCGCGGTGACCTCGACGGTAGCGAGGTCGCGTTCGAAGCGTAGCGTGAAGGTCCCCTCTTCGTAGCGAAAGGCGAAGCGGACGATGTCGGTGACCAGCTCGTCGACAGCGAGTGCCAGGCGCAGGGCCTGGTCCCGGGGCAGGCCGGCATTCAGTCCCCACTTGAAGGCGAAGTCGGTAGCCGCCTCGATAATTTCCGGGTCGTTCCGCAGCTGCAGGTGCGCTTCCATGATGGCCCGATGTAGTCCGTGACGGAAGAACGAATGCTCCCACGCAGGCAATCGTGATCCCAAGGTCCCCCCCCGCAGACGGTTCACCGGCAGGGGAACGGACGGCGGCCCGCAGCCTGCGGGGGAACGGCAGGGCAGTCGGTCCGGCGACTGGAGTCACCGAGCACAGCCCTCAACCGGGCGCGACGTGGAGTCTTTACGCTAATGTAAGAATATGAGGTGAATAGCTCCAGCGGGGCTGCCGGCGGAGCGATCATGCCTGTTGGGCGCCGTACTGCCACGCGAGGTACGCCATGAAGCCGGTGCCGATGCGCAGCGCTTCTTCGTCGATGGTAAAGCGCGACGTGTGGAGGCTGTGCGTGATGCCCCGCTCCTCGTTGCGGACGCCGAGCGTATAGAACGTGCCCGGTCGCTCTTGCAGGAAATACGCGAAATCCTCGCCGGCGAACCACGGGCCGAGGTCAACGGTGTTCGATGCGCCCACGTAGTCGACGGCCGCTTCGCGCACCAGCGCTGTTGGGGCCTCGTGGTTGTAAAGGGCCGGGTAGCCAACCTCGATGTCGACGTCGGCGGTGGCGCCGTGCGCCTCGGCGGTGCGCTGCACGGTGCGGCGGATGAGGTCGTGCCCCCGCTCGCGCCAGGCCTCGTCCATCGCGCGGAAGGTCCCTTCCATGCGCGCCTTTCCGGGGATCACGTTCGTCGCGCCGTCGGCCACCAGCTTGCCAATCGTGAGCACGCTCGGCACGTCGGGCGGGCAGTGGCGGCTGACGACGCTTTGCAGCGCCACGACGATGTGGGAAGCCACGAGCGTGGGGTCGGCCGCCAGTTCGTGCGGGGCGGCGGCATGACCGCCCTCGCCGTGCACCGTGATGAACAGCTCGTCGGCCGAGGCCATGAACATGCCCGGGCGCACCCCAATGGTGCCCACCGGGAGGTCGGGCCGGACGTGCTGGCCGAACACAGCCTCCGGCGGCGGACTCACGTCGTTCGCGTCGAGGGCTCCTTCGTCGATCATAAACTTGGCCCCGCCGGGGATGCGTTCCTCGGTGGGCTGGAAGAGGAAGCGGACGTGCCCGTGCACGCGGTCGCGGAGGGCATGCAGGATCGTCGCCGCGCCCAGGAGGGAAGCGGTGTGCGCGTCGTGGCCGCAGGCGTGCATCACCCCCGGCGTGTCGGAGGCGAAGTCGAGGCCCGTTTCTTCCTGGATCGGGAGCGCGTCCATGTCGGCGCGTAGCAGGAGGGTGGGGCCGGGGCGGCCGCCGCGGAGTGTCGCCACGAGGCCCGTGTCGTACACGCCGGGGCGCACGTCGACGTCGTCGAGTGGGGCTAGGGTGTCCTGCACGCGTTGCACGGTCGCGTGCTCCTCCCGGGCCAGTTCCGGATGCTGGTGCAGCGTCCGCCGAAGCCGGACCACCGCAGGAAAAATGTCGTCGGCTTGGCGCTTGATCGCGTCGAGCATGAAGGTTGGAAGGTTGAAGCGCTGAAGGTTGAAGCGCTGAAGGTTGAGGATGGGAACGTCTAACGTCAAAACACTCGACGCTAAAACGTGCAGCGTCAAACCCACAACGCGAAACGCAATCAGACGAGGCGCCGGCGCTTGTTGAGGTAGGCCAGGAGCGCCGTGTCGTACGGCTCGTTCGTATCGAGCTCGGCGAAGTCGATGTCGTTTTCCAGGCAGCGCCGCCGGAAGGTCGCACTAAAGTGCTGTACGGCCTCCTCGTAGTGCTCGCGGAGCTGGGCCGGCTGCACGGAGAGCGTCTCGCCGGTCTCCACGTCGCGGAACAGCATGGGCACGTCTGGAAACCGGAAGCGCCGCTCGGTCTCGCCTTCCAGCACGTGGAAGACGACGACCTCGTGGCCGCGGTGGCGCAGGTGGCGCAGCGAGCGCAGCAGGTCGTCGTGGGCGGCGATGTTCTCGAAGAGGTCGGTGATGACCACGACGAGCGAGCGGCGCGCGATCCGCTCGGCCACCTCGTCGAGTGCCGACGCGGCGCTGGTGCGGCGCCCCTCAACGTCGGCGCTCCGGGTGAGCTGTTCGAGGGTGGCCAGGAGCGGGCGGAGGTAGCCCGGCGTGGCCTTCGGGCGGCGCACCGTGTGCACCGACTCGTCGAACGCGATGAGCCCGGTTGCATCACGCTGCTTGAGCATCAGGTTGTGCAGCCCGGCCGCGAGGTACGCGCCGTACTCCAGCTTCGACAGCTCCGCGTTGCCCCGGTAGTGCATCGACGGGGACGTGTCGAGCACGACGTAGTGCCGGAGGTTCGTCTCCTCCTCGTACTGCTTGATGTAGAAGCGGTCCGTCTTGGCGAACACCTTCCAGTCGACGTGCCGCAGCTCGTCGCCCGGGTTGTAGGGCCGGTGCTCGGCGAACTCGACGGAGAACCCGTGATACGGGCTCCGGTGCAGGCCGGTGATAAACCCCTCGACGATGAGGCGCGCTCGCAGCTCCATGTTGCTCAGCTGGGAGACGGCGACCGGGTCGAGGTAGCGCAGGGCGGTGTCGGGCACAGGAAGATCCGATGGATACGGAGGAGGCGGTAGGAAAAATTAGAATGTTTCCCCCCTGTTCAGTTCCTTGGGGACGAATTGCGAATGCCGAATGTCGGACAACGAATCCCCGCACGGAAAGCGGCTTCTCGACATTCGCACCTCGAATTTCGACCCTCGACCCATGGAGCCGACTGATCGCATCAAGGCCCAGCTCATGGACGCCGACGATCTGCGCCGCACGCTCGACCGCATGGCGCGCCAGATCGTGGAGCTCGTCGACCCGGACGACGATCCGGCGGAGACGTTCGCCCTCATCGGCATGCAGACGCGCGGGGTGTACCTGGCCCGGCGCCTGCGTGATCGCATCCAGTCCGTCGAAGGGCTCGACATCCCCGTGGGCACGCTCGACGCCACCATGTACCGCGACGACGTACACCTGCGCGCTCAGCAGCCGGTCGTCCGGGCCACGCGCATTCCGTTCGATATCTCCGGCCGCCACCTCGTGCTGGTCGACGACGTCGTGTACACCGGCCGCACGGTCCGCGCCGCGCTCGATGCGCTCATGGACATGGGCCGCCCGGCGTCGGTGCGCTTCCTCGTGATCGTCGATCGCGGGCACCGTGAGCTGCCCATCGCCGCCGACATCGTGGGGCGGAAGGTGCCCACGCTGCCCGGCGAGATGGTGCGCGTGCGGCTCGACGAGGTGGACGGCCGGGAAGGCGTGTGGCTCGTCGAAGCCGAACGCACCGAAGAGGCCTCGTCCTCCCGCACCTGATGCCCCTGCCCTTCACGCCCTCTCACCATTCCAATCGCTCCTGATCCGAACATGGCTACGCCTGTCGACTCTGCGGAGCCCCCGACCCTCAGCAGCTTGCAGCACCGCCATCTGTTGGATCTGTCGACGTACAGCGCCGACGAGATTCAGCTGATCCTCGCCACGGCCCGCGAGTTTCGCTCGGTGCTCGACCGCCGCATCCGCCGGGTGCCCACACTGCAGGGCGTGACCGTCGCCAACATGTTCTTCGAGCCCTCGACGCGGACCAAGCTCTCGTTTGGGCTGGCGTCGGGGCGGCTCTCGGCCGAGACGGTGAGCTTCTCGAAGTCGGGCTCGTCGGTGAAGAAAGGCGAGACGCTCAAGGACACGGCGCAGAACATCGAGGCCATGAAGGTGGACATGGTCGTCATCCGCCACAGCTCGCCGGGCGCACCGCACTTTCTCTCGCGCTGCACGAACAGCGTCATCATCAACGCGGGCGACGGCGCGCATGCTCATCCGACGCAGGCGCTGCTCGACATTCTCACGATGAGCGAGCACTTCGACGCCTTTGAGGGCCTGAACGTGTCGATCGTGGGCGATATCACCCACAGCCGCGTGGCGCGGTCGAACATCAACGGGCTCACGGCGCTTGGGGCCAACGTCACGCTCTGCGGGCCGAAGACGATGATGCCCGTCGGCATCGAGGCCATGGGCGTCCGCGTGACGCACCGGCTCGACGAGGCGCTGGAGGGCTGCGACGTGGCGATGGCGCTGCGTATCCAGTTGGAGCGGCAGGACGAGGGCCTCTTCCCCAGCCTGCGCGAGTACCACACGCGCTTCGGCATCACGAGGGATCACCTCACCCGCCATCCCGATTTGCTCATCATGCACCCGGGCCCGGTGAACCGCGGCGTCGAGCTGGAGAGCGAAGTCGTCGACCACGAGC
The DNA here is from genome assembly GCA_009908415.1 of Bacteroidota bacterium. GTDB lineage: Bacteria > Bacteroidota > Rhodothermia > Rhodothermales > Salinibacteraceae > JAAAPH01. Next base: position 519 of record JAAAPH010000037.1, on the reverse strand, counting down.
GCGCCATCATCCTGAGCCAGGTGACGAACGGCGTGGCCGTGCGCATGGCCGTGCTCTACTTGTTGGCGCCCGGCAGCCGCACGGAACATGCGGGCCGCACCGGATGAGCCGCGGGGTGCTCAACGGAACGGGAGCACGGGGTGGGGATGGATACCCGGGTCTTGCTTGACGCGGTGGGGGCGGGGCCGCCGGCTTGTCGTCATGAGTGCACGGCGCATCCGGTCGTGGATACCCACCGGGCGCATTCTCTGTGAAATGATAGCTACGAACGGGCGCGGCGGCCGAACAATCCCCCGGGAGCGCGGGTCAGACACAGCCGTAGTCCTCTTCGAGCCGATACGGCAGATGCATGAACCCATCCACGCGGCCCCCCGGCGACGGTCGGCGCGCACTCGTCCAGCTTCGCAACCTCACCAAGACGTACCAGGAAGGCGAGCAGGAGCGCGCCGTGCTCCGGCAGCTCAACGCTGACATCCATGACGGTGAGTTCGTCGTGCTGATGGGCCGGAGTGGCGCGGG
>JAAAPH010000472.1 GCA_009908415.1 Bacteroidota bacterium | reverse complement strand
ACTACGGCATCCCGTACGGTGTGAGCCCGTGGGGGCTCGCGCAGCGGCTCCGCACGAGCCCCGACGAGGCCGGCGCCCTCATTAAGCAGTATCAGAAATCGTATCCCGGCGTGTCGCGCTTTCTGAACGAACTTGTGCAGCAGGCCCGCGCCAAGGGCTACGCGGAGACGTTGCTCGGCCGCCGCCGCTACGTGCCCAACATCGATGCAAGCAACAGCAACCGCCGCTCCTCCGCCGAGCGCGTGGCCGTCAATATGCCGATCCAGGGCACACAGGCGGATATGATCAAGATCGCCATGAATCGCATTCACGAGCGGATCGAGACCGAGGGCCTGCAGAGCCGCATGCTGCTCCAGGTGCACGACGAACTCGTCTTCGAAGCGCACCCCGACGAGGTCGACCCGCTGAGGGCCCTTGTGGAACAGGAGATGAAAGACGCGCTCCCGCTAGAGGGCGTCCCGATCGTGGTCGACATCGACGTGGGCGCTAACTGGCTCGACGCGCACTGAGGGAATCCCGGCCTGCGTTTTCCGTTTACCTTCTTTCTTTTGAGTTCTGCCATGCGTGACTGGCGATCAATTGGTATCGTGCTCCTTGCGGTGGGGGTGGGGGCCCTGCCGGCCTCCGCCCAGGGAACGAAGTGCACGCCCGGCATCGTGTGCGTTAGCCAGGTTGAGGGGGAGGGCGGCATGCAGTTCGTACTCCGGAAGCTCACCCCGGGCGCGCTGACGATGCGCATCCAGGTGGAGGGGGACAACGTGGCGACGACCGCCCCGATGCCGTACGTCCGCACGCTCGACGACACGTCTCGCGTGCACGCCTTCGTCGTTCAGCCGGAGGAGGGAGCGAGCGGGGTGGACTATACCTACGCGTATCAGGCCCAGTACGGCCGCATCGACGCCGAGCACGATGATACCTATCGGTATGCGCTGCCTTACGCCCGCGGGACGACCCACCGCGTGGCGCAGGGCTACGGCGGCAACGGCACCCATCGCGGCATCTACGCGATCGACTGGACGATGCCGGTGGGGACGCCCGTCCACGCCGCGCGGCCGGGGCTCGTCGTCGCCGTGCGGGATTCGATGGAAGGCAGCGGCATCAGCCGGTACATGCAGGGGCGCTCCAACTTCGTCTTCATCGAGCACCGCGACGGCACGATCGGCCTCTACGGCCATCTGCAGGCCGAGAGCGCTGCCGTCGCCGTGGGCGATACGGTCCGGCGTGGCGACCGGCTCGCGCGTTCCGGCAACACGGGCTACTCCTCCGGGCCCCACCTGCATTTCGAGGTCTTCCGCCTCAACGAAACCCTCATGCCGGTCACCCTGCCGGTCCGGTTCGACGCGGTGGGCGCGCCCGCTCGCGGCCTCGATCCCGGTCGTCGGTACAGCGTGACGGCGCAATAACCGCTCTGCCCCCTTTTGTTTGATCTGATCCTCCACTGTTTAGCTAGCCATGGCTTCTCCAACGACCGCAGCCCCGCCGACGGATCTTCCGGATACGTTCGAGTTTGTCGACGCCTCGGGGGGCATCGAAGAATACACGTTGACCTCCAACGGGCTTCGCGTGCTCGTGCTCGAACAGGCCGCTGCGCCCGTCGTGGCCTTCATGGTCACCTACCACGTAGGCAGCCGCAACGAATGGACGGGCCTCACCGGGGCCACGCACATCCTTGAGCACCTGATGTTCAAGGGCACCGAGCGCTTTCACAAAAAGAAAGGCACCTCCATCTTCGACATGCTCCAGCGCGTCGGGGCCCGGGTGAACGCGACCACGTGGTTCGACCGCACCAACTACTACGAGATGCTGCCCAAAGAGCACCTGCCGCTGGCCATCGACATCGAGGCCGACCGGATGCGGGGGGCCCTCCTCGATGCCGAGGATCTGGAGAGCGAGCGGACGGTCATCCTGAACGAGTACGATCGCGGCAAGAACGAGGCGCTGCGCAATCTCTACGATGCGGTGTGGGGCGCCGCCTTCGTTGCCCATCCGTATCACCATCCGACGATCGGCTGGCGGAGTGACATCGAGCACGTTACGCCGGAGGGGCTGCGCCACTTCTACGACACGTATTACTGGCCAAACAACGCCACGGTCTCCATCATTGGCGACCTAGACCGTGGAGAGGCCCTGTCGCTCGTGGAGGAGCACTTCGGCGCGCTGGACGCCTCCCCCGAGCCCATCCCGGAGATGCACACGCGAGAGCCCGAGCAGAAGGGCGAGCGCCGCGTGAAGGTGCACCAGGAAGGCCAACTGGGCGCTGTAATGACGTCCTACAAGTCGCCGGAAGGGTTGTCGGAGGATGCCGATGCGCTCGACATCCTCGCCCGCGTGCTGGCCTCCGGCAAGGGGAGCCGGCTGTTCAAGCGCCTCACCGACCGAGGGCTCACGTCGGATGTGTTTGCGATGAGCTCCCGGCTCCGCGATCCGGGGCTGTTCTCGCTGTTCGCGTTCCTGGCGCCCGACGCGACGCACGAGGTCGTGGAGGAAGGCATGCGCGAGGCCGTGGAGGCGGTGCAGCAACGCGGCATCACGGACGAAGAGCTCCAGCGCGCCCAAACGCAGCTGAAGGCCAAAGAGGCCTTCGGGCGCGACGGGCCGTTCGCCATCGCCGCACAGCTCAACGAAGCCATTGCCGCCGGCGACTGGACGCTCTACACGACGTACCTCGACCGCATCGACCGCGTCACCCCGGACGATGTGCAGCGCGTGGCGCAGACGTACCTCCAGCCGGAACGCGCCACCGTTGGGCACTACATCCCAGAGTGAGAAAAGGGTGAGACGCGAGGGCCGGAGAAACGAGGAATCAGAGCCGCTTCATCCGGCGCGTCCCGTCCTTGATCCCTCGTTCCACCCTTCCACCTTCCACCCTTCCACCTTCCAACCTTCCCAACCCTAATGCACGACGCTCAGCTTGCCGACCGCATCCACGACCGCACGGTAGGCCCGTGCCGGCTCCTGACCCTCGACACGCCCGTTGACGAGGTCGTCTCGTGGCGCGGCTCTTTTCTCACTGAGCCGGACCTGGCCGCCGGAGATGATGTCCGCCAGGAGCTCGTCGTCAGTCTGCTGGATAAAGGCACGACGCAGCACGATCGCTTTGAGCTGGCGCGCATCCTGGAGGATCGAGGCGCCGAGCTCGACATCTCCAGCGACGGCCTGTACGTCGACCTCTCGGGGCGGGCGCTGCGGGACGACCTGCCCGACATCCTGGGCGTGGTCGCGGAGATGCTCTTCGAGCCAACGTTCGAGCCCGAGGAGTTCGAAAAAGCCCGCGCGCAGCTTGCCGCGCAGATTCGCCGCGAGATGGAAAAAACCGGAGCCCAAGCGTCGAGTGCCCTCGCGCGGGCGCTGTACGATCCGGCCCATCCCAACTACAGTCCACCGCCGGAGGAGCAGCTCGCCCAGCTCCAGCAGATCACCCGCGATGAGGTCGCCGCCTATCACGATGCGCACTTCGGTGCCAATGCGTTCATCCTCACGTTCGTGGGCGACCGGGCCGGTGACAGCGCCATCGAGCAGGCCGTCGAGCGCCACTTTGCTGGATGGACGCCCCACGACACGCCCTCGACCTATGCGCCCGAGGCGAAGGCGCCATCGCCGGGGGAAAGCCACGTGCCGATGCCCGACAAAGCCAACATCGACGTGCGGATGGGGCATCCATTGCGCGTCCGCCGCGACGATGACGACTACATTCCGCTCTACGTGGCCAATTACATACTCGGCGGCAACTTCTCGGCGCGGCTCATGGCGACGGTGCGCGATGAGATGGGGCTCACGTACGGCATCAACGCGTCGCTCTCCGGGCTCTCCACGCGGTACGATGGACACTGGCAGATCGGCGTCACCTTGAGCCAGAACAACCTGGAGCAGGGCCTCGACGCGACGCGGGCGGAGGTCGAGCGGTTCGTGGAAGACGGCGTCACGGCGGATGAACTGGCCGCCAAGAAGACCACCATTACGGGGTCCTACACGGTGGGCCTCGCCACCACCAAGCGGCTGGCCCAGTCGATTCTTACCAACGCCGAGCGGGGGTTCGATCTGGATTACCTCGATCGCTTCCCGGCCCTCATCGAGGGGCTTACGCTGGAGGAGGTGAATGCGGCCGTTCAGCGACACTTCGATCCGACGCAGTTCCACACGGCCCTGGCCGGCACGGTCCCAGCACGCGCCCCACAGGGGGCGTAAAGGGCGTTCCCGTCAGACTCGGCAGGATACGTGGAGGCGGTCAGCTATCGCGGATAATGCGCAGGCGTTCCTCGGGCGAGAGGGGCGACTCCTTGGGCATCACATACGCCAGGACCAGGTAGGCCAAGATGAACGGCCCGCCCGAGGCGATGGTGCCGATCACGAACGCGATGCGCACCAGCGTCGAGTCAAGATTCAGATACTCCGCCAGTCCGCCGCACACGCCGAAGACCTTTTTGTCGCTCCGTGAGCGGGTCAATCGCTTGCGGCTGCGGCTCTTGGCTTGCGGTTCCTCCACGACCTTTTGCTTGCCGGTGGCCGCCTCGATCGCCTTCTTTGCTTTCTGTTTCGAGCCGCTCGGCCGCCAGGACAGCACGCCGAACCCGAGCAGAATGATCAGCACGCCGGCCAGCCAAGGGAGCGTCGACGCCAGAAAGCTGATGTCGGGGCCGCTCCAGATGCCTATCTCACTGAGCAGGTAGATGATGCCCACCAGGATAATGGTGAGCCCCGCAATGGTGGGCACGTTCCATAAGCTCTGCTCCTCATCCTCGTCGTCGAGAAAGAGGTTGCTCAGGTCCTCATCGGAGATATCCTCCAGGTCGAGATTGGTTTCTCCGGCCTCGAAGGAGGCGTCGTACGTGTCCTCCTGCGTAGGGCGCGATTGGGAGCGTGGGCGGTTGCGTTCAGCCATGGCCAGGTAGGGCAGCGATTCGATAGATGGTTACGCGTCAGCAGGCGGCCGCACGGTGCGGCGGTCCGTCACAATAATCGATACCGGCACGTCATGCGCATCGGCGGGGATGGCCTCGATGAGGCAGTCGTCGTAGATCAGCGCGATCGTCGGCACGTCGAGCGCAGATAGAAACGCGTCGTAATAGCCGTAGCCGTGCCCGATGCGATGGCCGTTGCGCCCAGCCCCAAAGGCGGGCACGAGGACCACGTCGAGCGCATCGGGAGGCACCGAGGCCGTGTCGACCGGTTCCTGGATGCCCCACCGATTGGCACGGAGCGCATCCGGCCCGGCGTACCGCCGATGCTCCAGCGCGGGCGTGTCCTCGTTGTAACCGGTCACGACCGGCAGCACCACCTGTACGCCGTGATCGTGCAGCGAACGGATGAGCGGGCGCGTATCGACTTCACCGCGGTCCACCATTGGCCAGTAGGCGTGGAGCGTGCGGGCCTGCTGCACCTCGGGAAGCGCCCGGACGCGCTGGCGGATCGCCGCGCTCCTCGCCGCTACCGTGTCCGGCGCCAGCCGCGAGCGGTACGCCCGAAACCGCGCGCGCAACGCCTCTTTGGTGTCCGTGTCAACCGGGGATGTCATGGTCGATGGGGCGAAGCGTGAGATCGATAAGGCTCGACGCGAAAAGGTAAGACGACCGATTGTGCGTACCGTCAGAAAAGTACGCACAAGAGCCGCATTTTGTTACGCCGGTGGTATGGGGCGTGTGGAGCGTCGGGATCGTGTACACGCGCGAATAATAGGTGAACACTTCAACGTGCCGGATCGCCTGCCATCCTTCTTCCCGTATAGGTGTGCAGTGCGAGACAGCGTTGTCGCTTGAAGCGCGGGGTGTCGGGCAGAGCGATAGCGTGTGGGTACACCCGCTCGAAAAATCAAGGAATCCGCGTGGCGCATGGCGCGGATGGTTGCGGCTGACCCGCTCGGCTGTTATTCTCACCGATCTCTGCAAACATCGCTGGGCATCGCGCGTTTCAGCGGGCTTGAGGCATGAACGTACACGTTTATCGACGGTTGACCGCCCATTGGGCACACCTATTTTATGTTTGAGAGTCTTTCGGAAAAGCTGGAAGGCGCCCTGCAGTCGATTAGCGGCCAGGGGCGCATCAACGAGCTGAACGTCGCGGAAACGATGCGCGAGATTCGGCGGGCGCTCCTGAACGCCGATGTGAATTACCAGGTGGCTAAGGACTTCACGAACCGCGTCAAGGAGAAGGCCACGGGCGAAGAGGTGCTGACCTCGGTGACCCCGGGCCAGCAGCTCACCAAGATCGTTTACGATGAGTTGACCCACTTCCTTGGCGAGGAGCACGAAGACATTGAGTATGCCAACGAGCCGCCGACGGTGATCCTGATCGCAGGGCTTCAGGGGTCGGGCAAGACGACGTTCACGGCCAAGCTGGCGAAGCATTTTGTGAAAGAGGGGCACGCGCCCCTGTTAGCCGCGGCCGACGTCTACCGCCCGGCTGCGGTCGACCAGCTCCAAAAGCTGGCCAGCCAGGTCAGCGTGCCGGTATACTCGGTCGAGGAGAACGGCACCATCGTGCAGGACGCCGTTCGCGTCGCCGAAGAAGCCGTCGCCGAAGCGCGTCGCACTGCCCGCGACATCGTCATTATCGACACGGCGGGCCGTATGCACATCGACGAGCGGATGATGCAGGAGGTCGCTGACATCAAGTCGGCCGTCGACCCGAACGAGATCCTGTTCGTCGTTGACAGCATGACGGGGCAGGATGCCGTGAACACGGCCAAGGAGTTCAACGAACAGCTCGACTACGATGGCGTCGTGCTCACCAAGCTCGACGGCGACACCCGCGGCGGCGCGGCGCTCTCCATCCGTTCCGTGGTTAACAAGCCGATCAAGTTTGCCTCGACCGGCGAGAAGCTCGATGCGCTCACGCCGTTCTACCCGGACCGGATGGCGCAGCGCATCCTCGGAATGGGCGACGTCGTCTCGTTCGTCGAGCGCGCGCAGGAGCAGTACGACCAGAAGCAGGCCAAGAAACTGCAGCGGAAGATTCGCTCGCAGGACTTCGACCTGCAGGACTTCTACGATCAGCTGCAGCGCATCAAGAAGATGGGGCCCCTTCAGGACCTTCTTGGTATGATTCCGGGGGTGGGCAACCAGGTGAAGGACCTTGACGTGGATGACGACGCGTTCAGGCACATCGAAGCGATGATCCTATCGATGACGCCGGAGGAGCGCGCCAATCCACAGATTCTCAATGGCACACGCCGCCGCCGCATCGCGAAGGGGAGCGGGATGCGGGTGCGTGACGTGAACCAGATGATCAAGCAGTTCCGGGACATGAAGAAGATGATGAAGAAGATGTCGGGCCTGACCGGGTCCGGCCAAGGGGGGATGGACTTGCAGAAACTCATGGATCGCATGGGCGGTGGAGGCGGAGGCCTTCCGGGCGGTGGAGGCGGGGGCCTCCCCGGCATGTAAGCCGTCCGTGCCGTCTGTGCACGTACTCATAACGCGAACTACTCACTATACATTTTCCGAAACCAACGTGCCTGTTAAACTCCGTTTACGACGAATGGGCCGCCGCAAGGTGCCCGTGTTTTCCATTGTAGCCACCGATCAGCGCAATGCGCGCGACGGCCGGTATATCGAAGACCTGGGCCGGTACTACCCGTTGGAGCAGCCCGCTGAGGTCGAGCTCAACGAAGAGCGCGTGCGCTACTGGCTGGAAGAAGGCGCTCAGCCGAGCGACACCGTGCGCAGCATCCTCAGCAAGCGCGGTCTGCTTCTTGCCACCCACCTGAAGAAGAAAGGGAAGTCCGAGCCGCAGATTGAAGAGGCGGTCGAGGCGCACCGCGAGCGCTGGGCCGAGAAAGACGAGGAAATCAAGCTCACGGCCGAAGCGCGTCGCCAGAAGGCCCTGGAGGCCGAGCGGCAGCGCGTCAAAGAGCTGGAAGAAGAAGAGGCCCGGCGCCGCGCCGAGGCCGAGAAGAAAAGGAAGGAAGAAGAAGCAAAAGCGGCGGCTGAGGCGGAAGAAGCCGAAGCGGCGGAAGAGGCGGCAGCCGAGGCGGACACCGAAGAAGCCGAGGCTGGCGATGCCGACACGGCCACGGACGACGCCGAAGATGCCGATGCGACGGCGGACGCGGAAGCCGCTCCCGAAGCGGCCGATGAGGAGGCTGAAGCGACCGAAGCAGATGCGGACGACGCCGAGGCTGAAGCCGATGAGACCGAGGCCGACGACGAGGACGAGGAGAAGTAACCCAACGGTGGGACCCATGGAGGAGCGCCCATTCTCTCCATCTGATGCTCCCGAGCCCGACACGCTCATTCGCCTGGGGCAGATTTACCGCCCCCACGGCGTGCACGGGGAGCTTAAGGTCGCTCCGGACACGGACGACCCCTCGCGGTTTGAGGCGCTCGATGTCGTATAC